>NZ_JBQDYQ010000038.1:0-30467 GCF_052105255.1 Brevibacterium sp. | reverse complement strand
CATTTCCATTTCATGCGCGGCTTGATCCGGATACTCGCATCGGTGGATCAAGGCTAAGTCAGTGCGGTCAGTGAGTTCATCCCGACCAGAGTCGGTCCGGCCAAGCCGAGGGTGACCTGTGATTCTCGGACCTCCCAATAGTCCGGGCCGACTGGAGGCAGGCTGCGACCGCGGTCGGTGAGGTCGAACAGGCGCCGACTGGTCCGTCGCAGCAGATCATCGAGTTCCCCGGTGTCGGACTGGCCGGTCGTCGCCGTGGAGACAGAATGCACTTCGGAGACCGCCCAGAGGACGAGGCCGAGGGAGTCGAACTGCGACTCGCGATCGTCCGGAGGCAGTCCGGTCGACGCTTCCACGCGGGCGGCGAACGACCCGTCGGCCGACTGCACCGACTGCAGGCAGCGCAGATGGCTCCATGCCAGCTCCGAGAGCCCGACCCGCGCCAGAGCCACTGCACAGAAGGCGGTATCCCGCGGCCAGACATAGCGCCACGCACCCGCCCACCCGGCGACCGGGGCGGGCAGCTCGTCACTGAGCACCCACAGGTCGAGCAGAGCCGAGACCGCGAGTTCTCGGCGGTCGGCTGGCAGGGACCCCAGCCACGGTTCGCAGCCCTCGAGGAACTCCTGCTGCCTCCGCGCCGGGCCCGGATCGGCACAATTCGGCATGACTCGCGACTGCGCGGGCAGGATCTGCGCGGATTCGGCATTGAGAGCCTCTCTCAGACCCGAACGAGTGTAGGCGGCCGTGACCGAGCGGACGGGATCCGGTCGGGCCGCCTCGGCGAGGGCTGAGGTGATCGCCGAACCGAGACCGATCGCACCGATACCGACGACCGCTCCGGTGAGCATCGCTCGCCGGCTGGGCCGCGCGATTGCCGACGCAGTGTCCCCCTCATCGCGCAAGGGCATGCTCTCCGGCGGCTGATCCACTGTGGTCATCAGAGGATCTTACCCCTCCGAGAACGAAGAAACCGGCCTGACCATCAGGTCAGACCGGCTCGTGGAGGGGATGACGGGAATCGAACCCGCACCATCAGTTTGGAAGACTGAGGCTCTACCATTGAGCTACATCCCCGTGTTGCGAGTTCGACTATAGTCGAGAACTTCCTCGACCGCCAAATCGACATTCGGTGACCTGCGTCACCTGCCTGGTCGCCAAGCTGATGGAACTGTGAGGTGTGTCGCATTGACGGCTTTGCCTGATTCGCAAGGTGCGAGTCGAGACCCGCCTGTGGTTAGATAGGAGCCGTCGCGGGATGTGGCGCAGCTTGGTAGCGCATCTGTTTTGGGAACAGAGGGTCGCAGGTTCAAATCCTGTCATCCCGACAGACTCCAGCCGCTCGGATCATCTGGTCCGGGCGGCTTTCTCGTGCACAACTACCCCCCAATTACTACCTGAGGGCGGCCCAGATACCTGGCGCTAGGTTGCTCAGCCGCCGTCAGGTAGCACCAAAGGAGACATCTCAGGTGAGGCTCACGCCTCGAAGTCGATGACCTGCCTGACGACCGTCCCGTCGGAGAGCGCGTCGAAGGCCTCGTTGAGCTCGTTCAGGCCGATCGTGTCGGAGATGAGCTCCTCGACGGGCAGCTTGCCTTCCCTCCACAGCTGGGCATAGACGGGGATATCCCGACTCGGCACTGCCGACCCCAGATAGGAGCCGATCACGGTCCGGGCCTCGGCTGTCAGGGTCACCGGGGTGATGTGAGACTGCGCATCCGGGGCGGGCAACCCCACCGTCACAGTCGTCCCGCCGACAGCTGTGGCCGTGAACGCGGTCTCGAAGGCCCGAGCATGCCCGACGCATTCGATGGCGATCGACGCTGTCCTCTGGCCGAGCTGCTCGGGGGTGTAGACCTCGACGGCGCCGAGTTCCTTCGCCCGCACCAGCTTGTCGGGGTTCGCGTCGACGCCGATGACTCCGGCGGTCTCGATCGACAGAGCCGTAATAAGCGCGGCCATTCCGACTCCGCCGAGGCCGACGATCATCACCTCGTCATCCGGTCCCGGCCGTCCCGCGTTGAGCACCGCTCCCCCGCCGGTGAGCACGGCGCAGCCGAGCACGGCAGCGATGGAGGCGGGAACATCGTCGTCGACGGGAACCACGGATGCCCGGTTGACCACGGCATGAGTGGCGAACACGGACGCACCGAGGTGGTGGAGCACCTCGGCGCCGGTCTCGTCGTGGAGACGCACCTTGTGCCCGTCGAACGGCAGCGTTCCGGCACCGTTCGTTGCACTGCCTGGCGTGCAGGGCAGTTTGCCGTCAGTGCGGCAGTTCGCGCATTCCCCGCAGCGCGGCAGGAACACTGTGACGACCTGCTGCCCGATCTCGAGGTCGTCGACACCCTCACCGAGCTTTTCGACGACGCCTGCCCCTTCGTGACCGAGCAGCATCGGCAGCGGCCGGGGGCGGTTTCCGTCGACGACAGACAGATCCGAGTGGCAGACTCCGGCAGCCGTCATTCGGATGAGCACCTCATCGGGGCCCGGTTCATCGAGCTCGAGGGTCTCGATCGCAATCGGCTGCGACTCGGCGAAGGGCCGGGGGCGCTTCATCTCGCGCAGTACAGCGCCGTGGATATTCACATTGTTCTCCTTCTTACAGAGCCTGCTGGCCCTGCTCCTCATACTTCGACATGATGCTGATGCGGCGTTCGTGGCGCTCATCGCCGGAGAACGGCTCGGCCAAGAAGGCGTCGACGATGGCGATGGCCTCGTCTTCCGGGTGCTGGCGGGCACCGACGGCGACGATCTGAGCGTTGTTGTGCTGACGGGCCAGCTTCGAGATCTCCGGGTTCCAGGCCAGAGCGGTGCGTGCACCCTTGACGAGGTTGGCGGCCATCTGTTCGCCGTTGCCCGATCCGCCGATCACGACTCCGAGAGCGTCGACGCCGGCTGACTGGTCATCGACGACTCCCTGTGCCGCGGCGATGCAGAATGCCGGGTAGTCATCGAGAGCGTCGTACTCGTGGGCGCCGTGGTCGACGACGTCGTGCCCGGCTGACTCGAGGTGCGCCTTGAGCACCTCCTTGAATTCGAATCCGGCGTGGTCGGTGCCGAGGTGGACCTTCATATGTCTGCCTTTCGGTGGGATCTCTTGATCGATCGAGTCCGCTGAGTGAACGGGCTGCTGGGTCGCGGCCTTTGGTTCGGCCCAAATGACTCAGTCGAAGTTCGGGCCCTGGTCACGTGTGCGCTTGAGTTCGAAGAATCCCGGCGTCGAGGCGACCGCGAGGACTCCGTCGAAGAGCCGGCCGGCGTCTTCTCCCTTCGGAGCGGGGGTGACGACAGGGCCGAAGAACGCGGTTCCGGCGACGTGGCAGATCGGTGTGCCGACATCGTCGCCGACCAGACTCAGTGCCTCGTCGTGGGAGGCCTGGAGCAGTGCGTCGTAGTCGGCGGTCTCGCCGTACTTCATGAGATCCGCCGGCAGGTCGAGCTCGGCCAGCGCCTCGGATACAGCCTTCTCGAAGTCCTTCTCTCCGCCGGGGTGGATCCGGGTGCCGATCGCAGTGTAGAGAGGTTCGGCGATCTCCTCACCGTGCTCGGCGATCGCGGCGGTGACGATGCGCATCGGGGCCAGGGCCCGGTTCATCAGTGCCCGGTAGTCCTCGGGAATGTCCTTGTCACGATTGAGGAAGTTCAGGCTCATCGGGTGGAACTTCACCTCGACGTCGCGGACCTTCGCGACTTCGAGCCCCCAGCGTGAGGTCATCCATGCCCACGGGCAGGCCGTGTCGAACCACAGATCGAGTGTTTCCTTGCTCACTGTCTCTCCTCTGTCATGCGCGTGCGGGCCCCATGCCGGGCACCCATCGTGTCAGTGCTCAATCTATCAAGAGCGGCCGAGTGCGGGGAGAGCGGTCGAATCCCGATCAGTCGTCCCGACACCGCGGCAGTGAAGCGTGTCCATGAAAGAATGATCGAGTACACCCGGTTCCCGAAGCAAAGGTCGCCCCACAGTGCCGCAACACAACCTCACCCGCGACGAAGCACGCGAACGCTCCGCCATCGTGGACGTTTCGAGCTACGAGCACACCCTGATCCTCACAGGAGTTGGTGAGAGCTTCCGCGTCCGCTCACGGATCCGCTTCACTGCAGCACCGGATTCGACGACGTTCATCGATGCCATCACCGCCAGTGTCGAGCGCGTCCGCCTCAACGGCACCGACCTCGACCTCGCCGAGGTGGTCGCACCGGCCCGTATCACCCTTCCCGACCTCGCTGCCGAGAACGAACTCATCGTCGACGCCCACTTCACCTATATGAACACCGGAGAGGGCCTGCACCGGTTCGTCGACCCGATCGATGACGAGGTCTACCTCTACTCCCAGTTCGAGGTCCCCGACGCTCGCCGTGTCTTCCCCGTCTTCGAACAGCCCGATATCAAGTCTCCGTACTCCTTCACCGTCGTCGCACCGGAGAAGTGGACCGTCGTCTCGAACTCGCCCACTCCGACACCCAGCGACCCGAAGGAGATCTTCGCCGAACTCGGAGAGGCACAGCAGGACGGCATGGCGGTGTGGCAGTTCGCCCCCACCACACCGATCTCGTCATATATCACCGCGATCATCGCCGGCCCGTACGAGTCCGTGCATTCGCAGCTGACATCCTCCGACGGGTCGATTGTGCCGCTGGGCCTCTACTGCCGCGCATCCTTGCTCGAACACCTCGATGCGACGAAGCTGTTTCGGATCACGAAGGCCGGCTTCGAGTTCTTCGAACGCGAATTCGGCGTCTCCTACCCGTTTGAGAAGTACGACCAGCTCTTCGTGCCCGAGTTCAATGCCGGAGCCATGGAGAATGCCGGTGCCGTGACGATCCTCGAGAACTACGTGTTCCGCTCCCGCCCCACCGAAGCACTGGTCGAACGCCGCACGGTCACAATCCTCCACGAACTCGCCCATATGTGGTTCGGCGACCTGGTGACCATGCGCTGGTGGAACGATCTGTGGCTCAACGAATCCTTCGCCGAGTTCATGTCGACCCTGGCCACGGCCGAAGCGACCGAGTTCGCCGATGCGTGGACGACCTTCGCCACGATCGAGAAGTCCTGGGCCTACAGACAAGATCAGCTGCCGAGCACACACCCCATCGTCGCCCCGATCGAGGACCTCGCCGACGTCGAGGTCAACTTCGACGGGATCACCTATGCCAAGGGCGCATCGGTGCTCAAGCAGCTCGTGGCCTGGGTCGGTCGGGACGAATTCTTCGCCGGACTGAGGAGCTACTTCGACAAGCATGCGTGGTCGAACACCGAGCTCTCCGATCTCCTCACCGAGCTCGCGGCCACCTCGGGCCGGGATCTGGAGCGCTGGTCGAAGCTGTGGCTCGAAGAATCCGGGGTCAATCTTCTCGAGGCCGTGATCACCACCGAGGACGGTGAGCCGGCAGCAGGGGAATCGGGGGCGGACGAACAGACGATCGCCACCCTGCAGGTGACTCAGCGGCCCTGGTCGATTCCGGGACAGCCCACCCCGTCCCTGCGACCTCACCGGCTTGCCGTCGGCTTCTATTCGGACAACGGGCAGGGACGTCTCGAGCGCACCCATTCGTTCCCCCTCGACATCGATGGGGAATCCGTCGACGTGGACGAGGCCCGAGGCCTGCCCAGGCCGGATGTCATCGTCGTCAACGACGCGGACCTCAGCTATGCGAAGGTCCGCTTCGACTCCCGCAGCATGGATACGGCGGCTCGCAGGCTGGGCGACTTCGACGATTCGCTCACCCAGCTGCTCGTTCTGGCCACCCTGTGGGATGAGGTCCGTGACGGTGAACGTCCTGTTCAGGATTACATCGACACGGTGCTCACACATCTTCGAGCCATCACCCATTCGTCGGGACTACTCACGCAGATGCGACAGCTCGACACCGCGGTCGCCTCCTATCTGCCGCCTCAGGAGCGAAAGACGATGCACGCCGAGGTGGCTGACCGTTTCATCGAGGTGCTCGAGACGAGCGAAGAGGGAACGGATCAGGCCTTCCAGCTCGTACGCGGGTTCATTCGCCATGCGACCACACCCGGTCAACTGGACCGTCTGAAGTCCTGGCTGCGGCCGCAGACGGAACGCGTTTGTGGGATCGCTCTGGACACCGACCTGACGTGGGAGATCATCATCGGGCTGTGCTCGAACGACGCAGTCGACGATTCCGCAGTCGAAGAGATGAGCCGGAAGGACCCCAGCGCCACTGGTGTGCGCCACGCCGCGACCGCACGGGCCAGTCGCCCCACCTCGACGTCGAAATCGCGGACCTTCACCCGCATCGTCGACGATGCCGACCTGCCGAACTCCGAACTCGGGGCACTCGCACTCGGCTTCGGAACCGGCCTGCAGACGGCCTCCGGCGAGCTCATCGCAGCCGAGGCACCGCTGAGGACCTTCACCGAGGAGTACTTCGCCCGGGTGGCCGGCTGGTGGGAGATGCGCACGGTGGAAATGGCGCAGACGATGACTCTGCGGCTGTTCCCGCCGGTGAGTTCTGCCACAGTCGACGCCACTTCCCTGTGGCTCGACGATCATCCTTCCGCGCCGAAGGGCCTGGTGCGGCTGATGCGGGAGAACCTCGCCGACGCGCAGCGCGCACTGGAAGTTCAGCGTGTGTCCAGCACTTCCAAGCGATCATTGAACCTTCACAGCTAGTCTCGAAAGATCATGACAACCGATGCAATAGATTCCACTGTTCAGAATGCAAGTGACTTCGACTGGGGAACCTTCCTCCTCGGCGCGCCGCTGAAGATCACCGTCATCATCATCGGCGCCATCGTCGTCAACCTCATCATCCGACTCTTCATCCGCCGGTTCACCACCGCGGTGGCCAAGGGCACCGTCGGCAGCGAGAAGGCCGAAAGCGCCGGCCGGACGAAGTTCTTGGCCACAGCGCTCGAGGCGCAACGGACCGGGATCGACGAGCAGACGATCAAGCAGCGCCGAGCTCAGCGGGCGAAGACCGTCGGTCGGATGCTCTCATCGGCGACGACGATCCTCGTCAGTGTCATCGCGATCCTCATGATCCTCGATGCGCTGAGCTTCAACATCGCCCCGATCCTCGCATCCGCCGGCATCGCCGGTGTGGCCATCGCTTTCGGTGCTCAGGAGCTCGTCCGCGACTACCTGTCCGGATTCTTCATCGTCATCGAAGACCAGTACGGAATCGGTGACACCGTGGACCTCGGCGAAGCCGTCGGCGAGGTCGAGGACGTCGGCCTGCGTCGCACTCAGATCCGTGACCTCACCGGCACCCTGTGGCATGTGCGCAACGGTGAGATCCTGCGTGTGGGCAATCTGTCCCAGGGGTGGGCTCGCGCCGTCCTCGACATCCCCATCGACTACCGGACCTCGATGGATGAGTACCGTACGATGACCGCTGACATCACACGCTCTCTGCGGAAGGATCCCGAGCTGTCCAATGCGATGCTCGAGGATCCGGAGATCGCCGGAGTCCAGTCGCTGTCGGGCTCTCACCGAGTCATCCGCACCATGGTCAAGACCAAACCGAACCTGCAGTGGATGGTCGAGCGTGCCTTCCGCGCCGAACTGATGACCCAGCTGGCCAAGCGCGGCGGACAGATCGGTATGGCGCAGGAGACGGTTCTGCGCACTTTGCCCTCCGAGGAGAAGACGATGGCTCCCGCGGTCGCCACCGACTCCGAGAGTCCTTCGCCGCTGCCGGGTGACCAGGAGATCCGCAGCACCGTCCAGGAAGACTCCCCCAGTGAAGGATCGAGTGATGTCGCAGACAACTGACGGTTCCATCTTCGAAGCCGTCGGCGGGCATGACACGTTCACCCGCCTCGTCGACGTGTTCTACCAGCACGTCGACGCGGATGCCGAGCTCATTGCGATGTATCCGGACGGACATGAGCTGGAGGGAGCCAAGCATCGTCTGCAGATGTTCCTCGAACAGTATTTCGGCGGTCCGTCGACCTATCAGGAGCAACGAGGTCACCCGCGACTGCGGATGCGGCACTTCGACTATCCGATCGATTTCGATGCCCGGGACCGCTGGCTTCGCTGCATGCGCGCAGCCCTCGACGATGTGAGCCTGCCGCCGCTCTACGACGAGATGTTCTGGGACTACTTCCAGCGGGCGGCGACCGCGATGGTCAATACGAATCCGAACATCCGCTGATCACCGGCTCTGAGCGCGTGTGAGCAGATGACCGCCCGGGGCGACGAGGCGCAGCCAGCCTCCGGACTCCACGATGCGCAGCTGCCGATCGTCATCGCGACCAGCGGGCGGGATGAAGCGCAGAGCAGCGGCGGCGAAGGCCAATCCACCGGGCATCGCGGTGGACTGCTCACCGAGCATCTCGCGTGACCACACTCGAGAGCGCAGGGCCTTGACCGCGTGCCCTCCGGATCCCTCGGGCGCACCGGTGCTGATCTCTGCGATCCCTGCCTCCGCTGTCTCGTGGAGCCGTCCGACCGTGGTCGTGTCGTATTCGCCCCAGCCTCCGCGCGGAGGTGCGATCCCCGTCCACGACACGAGGACGGAGTTCGGCGGCACCGGCAGAGTGGTTCCGTTCTCGTCGCGTGCAAAGCGATCGAGGAGGTTCGACAGCGGCACCGCCTCGTCGAAGCCGTCCTGTTCGTGGTCGTCCAGGCGCAGCATCCGCATGGCCAGCACCAGCGGCGTCGAGTCGCCGAGCCCGTGTGGGTAGAGCGGGGCCACCGTGGCGGCAAGGACGTTGGAGACGACCTGCAGGCGCATCGCTCCGTCGGCATCCGCCCGGTGCGCCAGCGAAGCGAACGCGGAGAGATCTCGCATCGCCAGCGGGTCGTTGATGTGCAGATCAGTCATCGGCCTGCCCTCCGCAGCGGCGCGGGCGTGCCGAGCACCGACTCCATGGCCGCGGTCTCGACGTCGCTGAGTCGTCGGGGCCGGCCGCTGCTGATATCGATGAAGACGATGACGGTTTCCGCGACCGTGTAGGTGCGCGAACCGTTCGGTTCGCAGATGACATAGCCCACCGTCACCGAGGCGGGTCGCACATCGCTGATGACGAGATCGACGGCGATGGGTCCGGTGCGATAGGGAATCGGAGCGCGGTATTCGATCGCATGGGACGCGACTAGCAGTTCGGTCGTGGCCGAGGCGGCGGCGAAGATCGTCGGGATCTCGACTCCGCTGACCGTCGCGGACACCCCGTGCTGCCCCGGCGTGGTCGGTGCGTCGGAGCTGTGGGTGGGAGAGCCGAGGGCCCGGACTCTCGCCTCCTCCAATAATTTGAGCTGAGTGACGTTGTTCACGTGGCCGTAGGCATCCATATCACCCCATCTCAATTCCAGCAGAACGCGGGTGAATTCGTCGAGAAGGGGGTTGGTGGCGCCTGAATGCATACAACCCATCATGCCACCTTCATCAGGCCGATGCCGCACGCGATAGGATCGTGACTCGTACGCACGATTGGCCCAGTCATCCGAGGGAGAAGCCCATGACCGACGAAGCATCCACCGAAGCGGAGGCGAACGTAGCCACTTTGCACGAGATCCTCGCCCTGCGCAGGCTCGAGTTCACCGCGGCCTCCAGCGAAACGGATTTCTTCATCGGTCACAGCCAATACAAACCAGACGGTCGGGTCTTCGGCGGGCAAGTGCTCGCACAGTGTGTCGTGGCGGCCGCTGCCACGCTTCCCAGCGACCGCCTGATCCATTCGCTCCACGGATATTTCCTGCGCGCCGGCGATGTCAGCGAACCCATCGAGTTCGGAGTCGAGCGACTGCGCGACGGCCGTTCGTTCTCGGCCCGCCGAGTCCACGCGTATCAGAAGGGTACGCCGATCCTGTCGCTGAGCGCGTCGTTCCAGGACGAGCAGCCCGGCCTCAGCCATGCCGAGCAGATGCCGACCGATCTGCCGGCTCCCGAGGACTGCCCGGAACTGCTCGACTACCTCGGCGACGAGGATTCTCCGCTCGTCAGCGATTGGCTGAAGAAGCGTCCTTTCGAAGTCCGTCCTGTCGAGCCGTCCCTGCACACGTCGGGCGTGTCCGATCCCTCCATCACCGAACAGCATTCCTGGTTCCGAGCCAGTTCGACGTTCGGCGACGATCCGGTGCTCAATGCCGCCGCTCTGGCCTATGCCAGTGACTTCAACCTGCTCGAACCCGTCCTTCGTCATCACGAACTGACCTGGCGGACCCCGGGTCTGCGCGTGGCCAGTCTCGACCATGCCATGTGGTGGCACCACCGAGTGCGCGTCGACGAATGGATGCTCTATGTGCAGGAGTCTCCTGCTGCGCAGGGCGGACGCGGGCTCGGCTACGGGCGCATCTTCGCTCACGACGGAACCCTGCTGGCCACCGTGGCCCAGGAGGGCATGGTCCGGGTCAAGGACGTTCCGTGACGCGTCAGGACCCGACGATGATGGACATCATCGGCACCATCCTCAGCCGACTGGTCAATGTGGCGCTTTTCCTCGTCATCGGGCTGCTCAGCCTCGTGGCGTTCATGGGACGCACGGATCTGCATGTGGCGGTCTGCGGGCTGCTCGCCGTTCTGTGCGGAGTCATCGGCACGATCCTCGTCCGTCTGCTGTTCAGAGGGATCGCGAACCTCGGCGGACTCACCAGCCGCTCGCAGGACTGACTCACAGCCCGGCTCGCCCGCATGGCCTCATCGAACCCGGGCGCACAGACGGGTCGGCCTGGTTCGGGACTCAGGTTCCGCGGACAGCCCCAGAGTTTGTGGACAGCCCCAGCGTACGCGGAGAATCGAATCAGCACAGGCACAGTGATGCCCCGGTCGGCCCGACCGGGGCATCACTGTGCCTGCGAAGGACGAGTCGGAACCCAAGCGGCTCAGACCGGACTGAGATCAGTCTCGGGTGAGACGGCGGTGGGTGACTCGATGCGGACGGGCCGCGTCTTCGCCGAGACGTTCGACCTTGTTCTTCTCGTAGGCTTCGAAGTTGCCTTCGAACCAATACCAGTTCGCCGGGCTCTCCTCAGTGCCTTCCCACGCGAGGATGTGGGTGGCGACGCGGTCGAGGAACCAGCGATCGTGCGAGACGACCACGGCACAGCCGGGGAACTCGAGGAGTGCGTTCTCCAGAGAGCCGAGGGTTTCGACGTCGAGATCGTTCGTCGGCTCATCGAGCAGGAGCAGGTTTCCGCCCTGTTTGAGTGTGAGCGCGAGGTTGAGGCGGTTGCGCTCACCGCCCGAGAGGACTCCCGCCTTCTTCTGCTGGTCCGGACCTTTGAATCCGAATGCGGAGACATAGGCGCGGGAGGGCATCTCCACTTTGCCGACCTGGATGAAGTCGAGTCCGTCGGAGACGACTTCCCACAGGTTCTTGTCCGGATCGATTCCGCCGCGGGACTGATCGACGTAGGAGATCTTCACAGTCTCTCCGACCTTGAGGTTTCCTCCGTCGAGCTCTTCCATACCGACGATCGTCTTGAACAGCGTCGACTTGCCGACGCCGTTGGGGCCGATGACACCGACGATGCCGTTGCGCGGCAGTGAGAAGCTGAGCCCGTCGATGAGTGTGCGCCCGTCGAAGCCCTTTTCGATCTTGTCCGCTTCGATGACGACATCACCGAGGCGGGGGCCGGCTGGAATCTGGATCTCTTCGAAATCGAGCTTCTGCGTCTTCTCCGCTTCGGCTGCCATCTCTTCGTAGCGCGCCAGACGGGCCTTCGACTTCGTCTGCTTCGCCTTCGGATTCGAACGGACCCATTCAAGTTCGTCCTTGAGTCGCTTGGCGAGTTTCGCGTCCTTCTTGCCCTGGACCTGGAGGCGCTCCTGCTTCTTCTCGAGGTACGTCGAGTAGTTGCCCTCATAGGGGTAGAGGTGTCCGCGGTCGACTTCGGCGATCCATTCGGCCACGTGGTCGAGGAAGTACCTATCGTGCGTGATCGCGATGACAGCGCCCGGGTAGGTCTTCAGGTGCTGCTCGAGCCAGAGCACCGATTCCGCGTCGAGGTGGTTGGTCGGCTCGTCGAGGAGCAGCAGGTCGGGCTTCTCGAGAAGCAGCTTGCACAGCGCCACCCGGCGGCGTTCGCCACCGGAGAGAACAGAGACGTCCGCGTCCGGCGGTGGGCACCGCAGAGCGTCCATCGCCTGTTCGAGCTGGGAGTCGAGATCCCAAGCATCTGCGGCGTCGATGGCCTCCTGCAGTTTGCCCATCTCTTCCATGAGGGCGTCGAAGTCCGCATCGGGGTTCGACATCTCCTCGGAGATCGCGTTGAAGCGGTCGACTTTCGCCTTGATCTCGCCGACGCCTTCTTCGACGTTTCCGAGGACGGTCTTCTCCTCGTTCAGCGGCGGTTCCTGCATGAGGATGCCCACCGAATACCCGGGGCTGAGTCGAGCTTCACCGTTGGAGGGCTGCTCGATTCCCGCCATGATCTTCAGAATCGTTGATTTGCCGGCGCCGTTGGGGCCGACCATACCGATCTTCGCTCCGGGATAGAACGACATCGATACATCGTCGAGGATGACTTTGTCACCGTGCGCTTTGCGCGCCTTGTGCATGGTGTAGATGAATTCGGCCATAGTGCACTCAGGCTATCGGTTCGGCGCACCCCAGCGCTACTTGGCGCTCGGCAGACCCCGAGGTTGTTCACCAGCCGCCGAGGCGGTGCATCGACCGTGTAGGACTGTTCAGCCGCCGCCGAGTGAGGGGGCTTCGCCGGAGGAGTCGCCCTCGTTCGAGGTCTCCCCGGATCCGCCTTCCCCGGATGTCCCGTCGGTGCCTTGGGGGCCGTCCGAACCCTCGGCTCCCTCAGAGCCCGCAGTCCCTTCCGCTCCCCCGGTGCTCGCCGACTCAGAGTCGTCACCGCTCGGCGTTGGACTCTCGGTCTCACCATCTTCGCCGTTGATATCCTCGCCGGGCAGGTGGCCGGCACCGTTGGAGTCACCGTCTTCGTCGCGCTTCTCACCCTTCGGCGCTTTGACGCCCTTCGGCCGTTCGATCTCGCCGAACAGGCAGGAGCCGGTCGATTCGGTCGGCTGGACGAGGTCGGCGGTGGCTTTGCCATTGCGTATCTCGCCGACGACACAGCCGTTGTCGGTCTTGACGCCGAACATCTTCGCAGGAACCTCATTGCCCAGGGGAGATTCGTCGATCGTCGCCTCGAGCTGCTCGGGGTCGTATCCGGCGTCGAGCATCGTGGAGAAGAACTTCTTCGTCGACGGCACCGCTTCCTTGTCGCCCGTCAGCGGCTTGAGTGCCTTAAGCACCTTGTCGACTTCGGCAACGGGCTTCGCCTGGGTCTGTTTCGGCTGCGGCTGCGAGTCATCGGCGCCGAAACCGAGAAGTGAACAGCCTGACAATGCCAGAGTCAGTGCTGCGGCACCCAGCACAGGAACGAGACGCATCTGAATCCTCGGCGAGAGGGGACGATTGACAATCTCACTGTAGCGGATCACGCATACCGAGCGCGGCAGCAATCCGACCTCGGACCGTCGAGGCCATGCGGTCAGAACGGCGCTGCGGCGTTCGCAGTCTCACGTGCGATCGGATCGTCTTCGTCTCCCGTCTTGCTGTCTGCCCCCACAGTTCCCGGGGAATCGACGGTGACGTCGCGTTCGGTCCCGCCATCGGCTTCGGTCCCGCGATCGTCCTCCCCGCCTGTCCCGGTCGCCCTGTCCGGCCCCCGCGGGGCGAGGCTCTCGCTGTCTCCGGTGCCGGTGTCCGGCGGGGAGGGTTCCAAGACGTCCCAGACCGCACCGGGCGAGCCGGCCGACGCGGTGGTCGTCTGTGTGGCAGGCGGCTGAGAGCGATCGCTTGCCTTCGCCCGCTTGTAGTGAGCAGTTCCGTATCTCAGATCGGGGCCGATGTGCTCGGCAACCACAGTCGGCGAGATTCCGCTGCGCTCCTCGGTGGCCCATTCCCGGTTCCTCAGACTGCCCGTCACGATCACCGCAGCCCCGGTGGTCAGCGACATCGCGGAATTGCTGGCCAGCTCGCCGTAGCAGTCGACTCCGAACCACGAGGTTCCGTCGTCGATGAATTCGCCTGTGCTCTTATCGACTCTCCAATGATTGACGGCCAGCCTGAAGGAGGCGCAGGCACGTCCCGAGGGAAGTGTGCGTGCGGTCGGCTCTGTGGCGATGGTGCCGGTGACGGTGATCGGGATTGCGGACATCGGTGTCTCCAAATCGGTGTGATGAAACCATGCGGTATGCGGTGTCCGCATGGATCTCCAGTCAGCCCGATCCTCCGGTCCGCTGTCCAGGGTCAGAAAATGCCCTGTGGACAGTGGTTCTGTGTCCACAGGGCATCAGGGTCGAAGTCGCACACGTTGTGTGTTCGAGTCGAAGGTGCGTGTCTGCGACTCAGTCGAGCATCTCGTAGGCTCGTCGATGCTCTCCGATCACGGTCTTCACCGGATTGAGATACGAGCTCTGAGCGACGCGACCGACCGCGTCTCGCAGCCTGCCGTCGACTTCGGCGGCGGCCTCTTCGGCACCTCTGGCCCGCGCGGACTTCGCCATCAGCGAAGTCACGAAGGAGCCGATGCAGCCGATCACGAACAGACCGCAGCTGAAGATCCAGCACCATGCCGGCAGGGCACCCGACCCGATCGCGGCGACGAGTGCGGAGACGATGATGCCGAGGAGACCGATGAGCGAGGCGACGAAGAAGATGATCTGCAGGGTATGTGCCAGCGACCACCAACCGGGACTCTGCCGGGTGATCTCCACAGCTGTCACTGCCGAGTCGAGGTTCTGAGACAGTTCGTCCGTGCTCTTCTTCTCCGCCGCCGCGGCCTCGTTCTGCCAGGCCTGCGGCATGGTCGACACGGATTCTGCGATGAGTTCGTGAGCCATGAGACGGACATGGGAGCTCTGGGCCCTCGTCGTCACCGGCACCGAGGCGCGGACGAGCTCGTCCCGATCCTGACCGTGCTTGGCACCCAAAGGGTCGGGCGCGTTGCGCTGTGCCCATGCGAGGACGGGGTAGCCGGTCTTCCGATAGGCACGGCGGATGTAATCGTCGTGCACCGTCTGCGCCACAGCTTCGACACCGGCGGCTTCCGACATCGTCTCGACCAGTCGGGACGCGCCTGCCAGTTCGTCCGGGGAGGAGACCGGTTCTCCGAGTTCCATCCGGATTCGTTTGGCCATCGCCTGCATATCGGCCAGCAGCCTCTCGGCCGCGGCATCGTTGGAGTCGACGGTATCGGCGAGGATGCTGCGGATCTCCGGGATGCCTTCTCGGGACACTGCCGAGGAGATGCGCACGTTCGTCTCGCTCAGCCCATCTTCATTGAGCAGCTGGCGCAGATGATCGGTTGCGGCTTTCTGCTCCTCCGGACTGAGTTTGTCGATCTGGTTGAGGACGACGACCATGTTCGCACTGTTTTCGGCGAGTTTGGTCAGGTACTCCGAATGCAGTGAGAAGTCGGCGTACTTCTGTGGGTCGACGACCCAGAACACGACGTCGACGAGTCCCACCAAGCGATCCGACTCGACCCGGTGCTCGACAGCCGTGGAGTCGTGGTCCGGCAGGTCGAGCAGGATCAGTCCGTGCAGGCGTCTCTGATCGTCGCCATCGAGTGCCGATTCACGCCAGGTGCGGCTGCGTTCGGGCACGTGCAGCCAGTCGAGGACATCGTTGCCGCCTTCGCCCCAGACGCATGCGGTCGGGCGTGAGGTCGTGGGTCGACGCACGCCGACGCGGGCGATCTCGAGACCGGCTACCGCGTTGAACAGCGAGGACTTGCCGGAGCCTGTGGACCCGGCGAACGCCACGACCGTGAAGTCCTCGCCCAGACCCAGCCGGTCTTCGGCCCGGTCGAGCAGATTCTGGGCATCGGTGCGAACGTCCCCGGCCAGCTTGTCTTCACTCAGTGACAGCGCATGTCGGATTCCATCGGCGAGGCGCCGGATCTCGGTCTGTGCAGAACTGTTCACAATGCCACCTCAAGTCGTTCACCGGAGGCGCGCAGGGCGCCCGCTTGCCGCGCCGGTACCGCGGATAGTCTCAGTGCGTTGTCGAAGGGAGTCCGACAGCCCGTGACGATCCCGACAGCGGCATCGAGGAAGCGCTGACGGATCGATGCGATGAGTCCAGCGGCCTCGTCCGCTCCGAAGATCGTCTCTGCGAGATTGAATGCGACTCCGGCTCCCTGCCGAGTGGTCTGCCCGGCATCGTCGGTGCGCTGCGGATCCCAGAAGGCCGCGTATTCGACGACAGCGCACACGCCTGCAACGCCGAAGGAGAGGATTCGAGCCTTGGACTTCTTACCCTGACCGATATCGCGCACAAGCGCATTGACCTCGTCGGACCACGTGCTCACTGCCGACTTCACCGCATCTTCGAGTCCGGCACCGATCGTGCGCAGTTCAGGGTGGTCTTCGATGAGGGCCGCGCCCGCAGCCGTATTGCGCCACTCGGCATTGACCTGATCGACCGCGTCGATGGCCTGTTCCCGCAGGGAGACCGCCGCACTGCGCAGAATCGCCACGTGCAGAGGTGTGGCCGCGTCATGTCTGCCGGTCACCGCAGCGGAGATGCGATCGCGCATCCGAGCCATCGTCGGCTCCAGACCGCGGAACAGCTGTCCGGTGCCCACGAAGTCCTGCCAGCGGGCATTGACTTCTCCGTGCAGGACCCGTCCGTCGGAGAAGACGTCGACGAGTCCCGATTGGGCAGCTCGGAAACTCTTCTCCAATGAACCGGCCAGAGCGTTGTGGGCCGATTCCTGATTCTCAGCGAAATCGGCGAGTTCGCGGACTCGTGCGGGCAGGGCAGAGATCGCGCCTGTGAGCGTGCGATTGCGGATGCGCTCGAGGGAGGTGCCCTCCGTGCCGACCTGAGAGATCCACGAGCGAATCGGATAGATCGCCGCATGAGGGAGCAGCCCCTCTTCGAGTTCGAGCTCGGCGATGGAGAAGATCGGTGAGTTCGCCAGTCCCGCATCAGAGAGCAGACTGGACAGATGATGCCTGACTTCGCGGTTGGCTTCGGGCGGAACCCGATCGAGGACGATGGCGACCGAGGTGCTTCGCGCCGCGGCTGTCTTCAGCAGAGCCCACGGGGCGGCATCGGCGTACCGGTTCGCCGTCGTCACGAACAGCCACAGATCTGCGCTGAGCAGCACCCTGCGCGAGAGTGCACGGTTCGAATCCGAAATGGAGTCGATATCGGGGCAGTCGAGGACGGCTGTGCCCGCTTCGATGTTCTCATCGGCGATGAGGACGAGTCCGGGCACGCTCGACTGCGGATCGGAGCTGCGCGGCAGATCAGGCAGATAGTGCTCCGATTCGAAGAACTTGGCGTCGGCGGGATTGAAGATGACGACCGGCTTTCCCGTCGTCGGTCGACGCACTCCGGCGGGGCTGACATTGCGGCCCACGAGGGAATTGACCAGGGTCGATTTGCCTGCGCCGGTCGAACCTCCCACTGCGATGAGGAACGGAGTCCGTGAACGGTTGATCCGCGGCAGCACGTAGTCGTTGAGTTCGGCGCTCAGTGTCGAGTGTGCTGTGCGAGCGTCGGCGAAGTCTTCGCTGCGCAGGGTGAAGCGCGTCTCCGACACTCGCTTGACGATATCGTTCAACGCTTGGCCGACCGGCGGCGTCACGGCGCTCTTGCTCTCAGTCATCACGCCTCCACTCTCTATGGTTTCCCAGCTTGGCACCAACTGCCACGCCGTATCGGCGCGGAATTGCTCAGCGGCTGAGCAGACCGGTCGAATCCGCCCGATAGCCGACCGCGGGCATGACAAGCGCCCCCGGCGGGGCTCGAACCCGCGACCTACCGCTTAGAAGGCGGTTGCTCTATCCGACTGAGCTACGGAGGCTCAAATATCGTAACCGATGCCCGGATGAGAACAGAAAGCGGCCCCGGCTCGGTGGGGACTGTCGCAGTCGCCGCCGCGAACCGGGGCCGGATCGCTGCCGTGGAAGCTCGGCAGGAGAACCTCAATAATGACGGGCCGCGTTCTCCATCGATCTGCGCACTGTCACTAAGGACACGGCGACCACTCCCGTCATCGCCAGGATGACTGGTGCGGCTTCGATGCCGAACGCGAAGTCGACGATGATCGGAAAGAATACCGCGAGCATGAAGCCCGCCAACGCGACGAGCGTGAGTGCCGTGGCAACCGAGCAGAACTTTGCACCATTCAATGTCCATCTCCTTCGATCGATGCATCCGATGGAGAAAGACTGACGCCAGATGAGACTCACGTCACTGAGAATTTCAGAAGAATCGGACTCAGGATTCCCCGCGGGCGTCGATCGCCTTCTCCAGACGCTCGAGTTTGCCGCCGATCTCTCCGGTGTAGCCGGGTCTGATATCGGCCTTGACCACCAGCGACACCCGAGTGCCGAACTCACCGACCGCCTCGGCGGCGTCTTTGATGACCGCGAAGACTTCGTCCCATTCGCCTTCGATGGTCGTGAACATCGAGTCCGTGCGGTGCGGCAGTCCGGACTTGCGGACGATCTCGACGGCTGCGGCCACGGCGTCGTGGACCGACGCATCGGCCCCTTCTCCCCCGCTGGGCGCGACTGAGAATGCTGCGAGCATGGTGATCCTTCCTATCCAGCGCGGCGGGGAGCAGATCGACTCCCCGCAACATCATGTCTCTGACTGCGAGTGAACGGTTCTGCTCAGGCCCGAGCAGGCACTGTGACGATGAGCGAATCACCCTGCCCACCGCCGCCGCAGAGTGCGGCGATACCGGTGCCGCCGCCTCGACGCTGGAGCTCGAGGGCAAGCGTGAGGACGACTCGGGCACCCGAGGCGCCGATCGGGTGGCCCAGCGCAACGGCGCCTCCGTTGACATTGACCTTGTCCTCGTCGATGCCGAGATCCTTCGCGCTGGCCAGACCGACAGCGGCGAAGGCTTCGTTGATCTCGTAGAGATCGAAGGAGTCGGCCGCAACGCCCTCACGTTCGGCGGCGGCCTTGATGGCCTGGGAGGGCTGATGCTGGAGAGTCGAGTCCGGTCCGGCGGTCCATGCATGCGACCGGATCTCCGCAAGGATCGGAGCGCCGAGCTCCTCGGCCTTCTCACGCGACATCACCACGACGGCGCAGGCTCCGTCGGAGATCTGCGAGGCGTTGCCGGCGGTGATCGTTCCATCCTTGCGGAAAGACGGACGCAGCTTGGACAGGGAGTCGACAGTCGTGTCCGGGCGCACCCCCTCATCGGCGGAGACGGTGACATCGCCCTTGCGCGAGCTGATGGTCACGGGAACGATCTCGTCAGCGAAGGCACCGGTCTCCTGTGCCGCCGCAGCGCGCTGGTGCGAACGAGCGGAGAAGGCGTCCTGCTCGGCGCGGGAGAACTCACGGTCACCGGCGTTGGCCTCTTCGGTCAAACCGCCCATGGCCTGATCGGTGAAGGCGTCCCAGAGACCGTCGTAGTCCATGTGGTCTTTGACGACGACATCGCCGTACTTATAGCCCGAACGCGATTTCATGAGCATGTGCGGCGCCTGGCTCATCGACTCCTGACCGCCTGCGACGACGACGTCGTACTCGCCGGCGCGGATCAGCTGAGCGGCCTGAGTGATCGTATTGATCCCCGATAGGCACAGCTTGTTCACCGACACGGCCGGAACAGACATGGGGATGCCGGCCTTGACTGCAGCCTGTCGACCGGGACCCTGGCTGTTGCCGGCCTGGAGAACCTGACCCATGATCACGTAGCCGACGTCGGAGCCCTGGATGCCGGCGCGATCGAGAGCACCGGCGATGGCTTCGGCGCCGAGCTCGACGGCGCTGAGTTTCGACAGCTCGCCCTGCAGCCGCCCGAACGGTGTCCGTGCTCCGGCGACGATCACTGCATCAGCCATATATTCCTCCTCGGATTTCCGCGCTGCGGACTTGTGTCCGCAGCACGTATGCGTTTCGACATCCTCCAGCCTAGTCGAGACCCATGTGGCCTGCATCACTGGGTCCGCACAGCCCTGGCTGCGGCCCTGTCCACACCGCGCATTCGCACCCAACACTCATGGAGTCTCCGTTAGAGTAGGACGAGAACAGCCCAAGGACACCCCCTTTCCACGATGACAGGAGTTCGCTTCAGTGACGCCCACCGAAGAATTCCGCACAGCAATGCGCGGCTACGAGAAGAGTGAAGTCGATTCGCGTCTGCAGCAGTTGCGCACCGAGGTCGAATCGGTCCGCAAGGCTCTGGCCGATGCGCGCAGTCAGGTCATCAATGCAGATCGGGCGAAGCTGCAGATCGCCGGAGAGCTGTCCGAAGCCAAGGCACAGCTGAAGAAGGCTGCCAACGACAACGCGGAGGCCGCCGGCCCTCCCGGAAGCCGCATCGATCATCTGCTCAAGATCGCCGAATCACAGGCCCGTGAGACCCTCGCCCAGGCCAATTCCGACGCTGAGACGATCCGGAACAAGGCTCGCGCCGAGGCCGCCTCCGCGCGTGCGCGCATGCACACCGAGAGCAACGACACTCTGTCCAATGCCCGTTCGGAAGCCGATGCGATCACGTCCTCGGCCGAGCTGCGCGCCGAAGAGACGATCAAGGCCGCGGAGAAGCGCGCTGCCGAGCTCAGCGCGACCACCGAACGCGAGACCAACCAGGCCAAGGAAGCGAATGCCGCTTCTGCGAAAGAAGCTCGCGAGAGTCTGGATCTCGAGCTCTCCGAGCTGCGAGCGACCGCCGAGAAGGAAGCTGCCGACCTGCGTGCCGAGGCCAAGACCGAGGCAGAAGAGACAGTGGCCGCTGCACAGGCACAGGCCGATGAGCTGCTCAAGGCCGCAAAGGCCCGTGATGAGGCGTCGAAGAAGGCCGAAAACGACTTCGACGTCGAACTCGCGAACAAGCGCAAAGAAGCCGAGTCCGAACGCAAGAAACGCTACGAAGAGGCACAGGCCGAGAACAAGAAGCTCGTCGAAGAGGCTCAGGCCCGTGCGGCGAAGGCCGACACCGAGGCGAAGGAAGCTGCCGAGCGTGCCGAGCAGACTCGCACCGACGCAGTGAAGAAGGCCGACGAGATCATCGCCGACGGAAAGTCCCGTGCGCAGACACTCATCGCCGAAGCTCGGGCCACCGCCGAGGCGACCATCGAGGAGTCCGCGGCAGAGGCCAAGCGCAATGTCGCCTCCGCCCAGTCGCAGGTCGATCTGCTCACGAAGCAGCGCAAGACGATCACCGCTCAGCTCGATCAGCTCCGTTCGCTGTTCGCAATGCCCGGGGTCATGGGCGGCGACACAGTGGATCCGGCGCAGGCAGAATCGGCGTCTCACGCCACCGAGCAGATCGCCGACGGCCAGGAGCTCGAAGACCTGCTGGCCGACGACGACTCTTCGCATGCGACGACGGCCGACGAATCGGCGAAGTCGTCCGGTGACGAGAAGTCCGGGGATTCCGCGAAATCGACCGACGACGCATCGTCGACAGACACCACTGCCGAGTCTTCGAAGACCGAATCCACGAGCTCGACGTCGACCGGACCTGCGAAGAAGGGTCAGACGGGACCTCAGGGCAGCAGCTCAGCGAAGACGTCCGCTCAGTCGGCCGAAGGGACGGAGTCGACTCCTGCTTCGAAGAACGCTCCGGGATCGGATGCCGACTCCGCCGATGATGCCGAGGACACTGCGAGCGAGGACCTGCCCAACGGTGCCACCGACGAGGACACCATCTCGATCGATGCGCAGGTCTCCGGCTCGAAGAACAACAACTCGAAGACCTCACGCTCGCGCAACTCTCTGCGCTGAGGCCGACTGAGACGATCATGACGAAGGGCCCCGCTGTTGCGGGTCCCTTCGACGTTTCCGACGTAGCACCTCGGTCGCCGGCGACCGTTCGTCCGACAGACTGCAGGTGGCGAGAGATCACCGGAAGCGGTCGAAGCAATGCTGGTGCCAGTGGCGTCTGCTCTCGACCCCGATTTCGATTCCGTGCGGGGCGTCCTGCCGCCAGGCGACGATATGGCTCGAGGCGGCACTGACGTCGCGGCCGCAGCCTGGGCAGACATAGACCTTGCCGGATTCGTTTCCCTTCACGGTCTGCACAGACCAGGTTCCGTCCGGCAGAGAACGGCTCGTCCTCATACCTGACACGGAGTCGGACAGATCGCGGGGAGCCTGCTGCCATTTGTTCTTGCGACGCGATGATGAAGATCGTGGCATCGAGTCATTGTCTCACGTAGGCTGAAGCGCGTGCGTCTAATCATAGCCCAATGCTCCGTTGATTATGCCGGTCGTCTGACCGCCCACCTTCCGATGGCCACCCGCCTCATCATGCTCAAGTCCGACGGCTCGGTGCTCATCCATTCCGACGGCGGTTCCTATAAGCCGCTGAACTGGATGACGCCGCCGTGCACGGTTCGGCATATCGAGCCCGATGACGAGCAGGCAGAGGCCGGCCTGACCGAGCTGTGGGAGGTCTCTCAGACGAAGACCGGCGACCGCCTCATCATCTCCATCGCCGAGGTCCTCGCAGACGACACCTACGAGTTCGGAGTCGACCCTGGACTGGTCAAGGACGGTGTCGAAGCACATCTGCAGGAGCTGCTCGCCGAGCACATCGAGACCCTCGGCGAAGGCTACAGTCTGGTTCGCCGCGAATACATGACGGCCATCGGTCCGGTGGACATCTTGGCTCGTGACGACGGGCAGAAGTCAGTGGCCGTGGAGATCAAACGCCGCGGCGACATCGACGGCGTCGAGCAGCTCACTCGTTATCTCGAACTGATGAATCGCGATCCCCTCCTCAGCCCCGTCCACGGTGTCTTCGCAGCTCAGGAGATCAGACCGCAGGCACGTACGCTCGCTGAAGATCGGGGCATCCGGTGCATCGTCCTCGACTATGACGCACTGCGCGGAATGGACGACCCCGAGACACGCCTGTTCTGACCCAGGCCTGCCCTATGCGCAGGAAGAGCACCGTGAGGACAGATCCCTCACCGGGCACGGAAGGGCTCCACCGGGCTCGGACGCCGACGACTCCTCGACGAAGAGCGTTGCGTGGGAACTTCAGCCGAAGTTGAGAATGTCTCGCTTCTCGACCCGCTGGACGTCGACACCGAGGCTGCGCAGGTTATCGACGAAGTTCTCATAACCGCGTTCGATGTGGTCGATTCCGGACACTTCGGTGACTCCCCCGGCGCGCAGTGCGGCCATGACCAAGCCGGCTCCCGCCCTGATGTCGGAGGCCTCGACTTCGGCGCCGGAGAGGCTCTCGCTGCCGGTGACAAGCGCGTGGTTGCCGTCGATGCGGACCTTCGCACCGAGGCGGGCGATCTCCTGGACGAAGCGCCAGCGTGCTTCGAACAGGTTCTCCGAGAGCAGACCGATTCCGTCGGAGACCGAGTTCAATGCGATGACGAACGGCTGCAGGTCGGTCGGGAATCCGGGAAACGGCATGGTGGCGACCCGGATGGCGTGAGGACGCTGAGCGCCGATGACACGGAACCCCTTGCCTTCGGTCCCATCCCCGAGGATGATCTCGCCGAGGTCTTCGACCGTGGCGCCCGAATCGCACAGCTTCATTCCGATGTTGGGCATGATGTCGAGCCCGACTCCGCGCACGGTCACGTCACCTGCGCTCAAGGCAGCGCCGAAGGCGAAAGTCCCCGCGACGATGCGATCGCCGACTGTGCGATGGATCACCGGCTGCAGCGATTCGACACCGGTGATGGTGAGGTCGGACGTGCCCACTCCCTCGATCTGTGCACCCATCTCGACGAGCATCGTGCAGATGTCGACGATCTCGGGTTCGCGCGCCGCGTTGGCGATGGTGGTGGTGCCCTGAGCGAGAGTCGCTGCCATAACGAGGTTCTCGGTGGCACCCACGGAGGGGAACTCGAGGACGATCTCAGTGCCGCGCAGGCCGTTCGGAGCCTCGGCGACGAAGTAGCCGTGGTCAAGATGGACGACTGCTCCCAGTGCCTCGAGCCCGGCCTGGTGCATGTCGAGTCCGCGGGAGCCGATGGCATCTCCGCCGGGGAGTGCCACATGCGCGGCGCGCATCCGTGCGGTCAGCGGCCCGAGGACGGAGATGGACGCCCGCATCGCACGGACGAGTTCGTAGTCGGCCTGGATGCCGACTTCGGCGGGGACGTCGATGCTGACAACGCCGTCTTCAGCGTCATAGTCGACCGTGCAGCCGAGGCGGACGAGCAGTTCGACCATGATACGCACGTCGAGGATGGCCGGGACGTTGGTGATGGTGGTGCGCCCCACGGCGAGGAGGCTCGCGGCCATGAGCTTGAGGACGCTGTTCTTGGCGCCCCTGACATCGATGGTTCCCGCCAACTGTGCGGGCCCGGTCAGGCGGAAGACATCCATTAAGTGAACCGTCCCATCGTCGGATTGAAGCCAGGGGGTGATGATTCGAGCCACGAAGCCATCGTGGACAGAGATTCGGTGTCCATTGCCAGGGACACCGAACGCGGACGACCGTCCGCCTTGCCGTACGAGCAGTCGACGATGACCGCTTCGGGCAGAACCGAGTACTGCTCACCGGAGGTGGGCTTGCGCCGGACGAGGATGTCCAGATCCGCGCGCGGCAGTCGGAACGCGGCACGGCGCGTCAGTGCGAAGACCGGATACCAGTCCAGGGACGTGACCGAGAACACAGCCACACCCAAACGCCAACGTGGGCGAGAAGAGTACTCCTCGCCCACGTTGATGGAACAGTCAAAGGCACCCGAGAGCTTCGAGATCGACCTGCGTCGGATCGTGACGACCACGATCAGAGCAAGCGCGAGTCCTACCAACGAGAGCAGAACGATCAGCAGGACAGAAGGGTTCACGGTTGCCAATGTAACGCGCAGATCAGAGAAGTTCGGCCTGATCAGCGGCAATGATCACACGGTTGTTCTCCACCGAGAGGAACCCACCATCGGCTTTGACCCTGATGGTGTCCTCTCCCGGGGTGAGAATCCGTGCCTCGCCGTCGGCGACGACACCCAGCACGGGCTCGTGACCCGGCAGGATGCCGATCTCGCCGTCGAGGGTACGGGTGATGACGCGCTTAGCCTCACCCGCCCATACCTCGCGATCAGCAGCCACGACATTCACTTCGAGTGTCGCCATGGCTTACTTCTGCATCTCTTCGTAGTTGCGCATGACATCGTCAAGGCCACCGACATTGAAGAATGCCTGCTCAGGGATGTGGTCGACTTCACCGGAGCAGATCTTCGAGAAGCCTTCGATCGTGTCGGCCAGCGGCACGGTCGAACCGGGAACCTGAGTGAACTTCTCCGCGGTGTAGGTGTTCTGCGAGAGGAACTGCTCGATG
Organism: Brevibacterium sp.; assembly: GCF_052105255.1. Classification (NCBI taxonomy): domain Bacteria; kingdom Bacillati; phylum Actinomycetota; class Actinomycetes; order Micrococcales; family Brevibacteriaceae; genus Brevibacterium; species Brevibacterium sp. The sequence continues at coordinate 5,286 of NZ_JBQDYQ010000038.1, read as the reverse complement.
CGACGTGCACGGTGAACGACGAGCTTGTCCTCTTCACCGAGTTCATCGACACCGAGGATGGCGATGATGTCCTGCAGCTCCTTGTTCTTCTGCAGAATCGCCTTGACCTCGTTGGCGACGCGGTAGTGCTCGTCACCGACGATCAGCGGATCGAGGATGCGCGAGGACGAGGCCAGCGGGTCGATAGCCGGGTAGAGACCGCGCGAGGCGATGTCGCGGCTGAGCTCGGTGGTCGCGTCGAGGTGCGCGAAGGTCGTCGCCGGAGCCGGGTCGGTGTAGTCATCGGCCGGAACGTAGATCGCCTGCATCGACGTGATCGAGTGACCACGAGTCGAGGTGATGCGTTCCTGCAGCAGACCCATCTCGTCAGCCAGGTTGGGCTGGTAGCCCACGGCCGAGGGCATGCGACCCAACAGGGTCGAGACCTCGGAACCGGCCTGGGTGAAGCGGAAGATGTTGTCGATGAACAGCAGCACGTCCTGGTTCTGCACATCGCGGAAGTACTCCGCCATGGTCAGCGCCGACAGCGCCACGCGCAGACGGGTGCCTGGCGGCTCATCCATCTGACCGAACACGAGCGCGGTGTCCTTGAAGACGCCGGCCTCGTCCATCTCCATGATGAGGTCGTTGCCCTCACGGGTCCGCTCGCCCACACCGGCGAACACCGAGGTTCCCGAGTGGTTGTGCGCGATACGGAAGATCATCTCCTGGATGAGGACGGTCTTGCCGACACCGGCGCCACCGAACAGACCGATCTTTCCACCCTGAACATAGGGGGTCAAGAGGTCGATGCTCTTGATGCCGACTTCGAGGATCTCGGTCTTGGACTCGAGTTCGTCGAAGGCCGGAGCCTGACGGTGGATGGGCCACCGCTCGGAGATCTCCAGCTCCTCGCCGTCGGCGAGGTTGAGGCAGTCACCGGTGGTGTTCCACACGTGGTGCTTGGTCACGTCTCCGACGGGAACGGAGATCGGTGCGCCGGTGTCGACGACTTCCTGGCCGCGGACGAGTCCGTCGGTGGGCTGCAGCGACACGGCGCGGACGAGTCCGTTGCCCAGGTGCAGTCCGACCTCGAAGGTCAGCTTCCTGGTTCCCTCGGACAGGTCCACTGACGTGGTCAGTGCGTTGTAGATCTGGGGCACGGAGTCGAGCGGGAACTCGATGTCGACAACCGGGCCGATGACTCGGGAAATCCGGCCGAGGGCAGTGCCCTGTGCCGGAGAGGTTTCCGTTGCTGTGGCAGTCATGGTCTCTTTCTCTCTGCTCTCGCCGGTCAGTCGCCGGCTGCCGATGCCGCGAGGGCATCCGCCCCACCGACGATCTCGGTGAGTTCCTGGGTGATTTCCGCCTGGCGAGCCGTGTTGGCCAACCGGGTGTAGGTCTTGATGAGATCATCCGCGTTGTCCGTGGCCGTCTTCATCGCTGCCTGACGTGATGCCTGCTCCGAGGCCGAAGCGCTCAGCAGGGCCGACAGGATGCGCGAATCGATGTACCGCGGCAGCAGTGCGTCGAGGACAGCCTCTGCACTCGGTTCGAACTCATAGAGAGGGAACGCGGACGCATCGGTCGAACCTGCGGACTGTCCGCCTGTCGTCGCCTCATCGGCGTCGACGACCTCCAGCGGCAGCAGTCTCCGGTATTCCGGATCGTGTGTGACGCTGGAGACGAACTTCGTGAACACGATGTAGATCTCATCGACACCCGAGTCCTCGGATTCCGGATCGAAGTTCTCCAACAGAGCTTCGCCGATCTCGCGGGCGACCTCAGCCGTCGGATTCTCGGAGATTCCTGTCCAAGACTTCTCGATCTTGCGATCGCGGAAGGTGTAGTAGTTCTTTGCCTTGCCTCCGACCGTAAAGAGCTCCACCTGCTTGCCTTCGCCCTTCAGGAGCCGAACGAGCTCCTCCGCCTCACGCAGCAGGTTCGCCGAGTAGGCACCGGCGAAGCCGCGGTCCGGACCGATCACGAGCACTGCGGCTCGCTTGACGTTGTCCGACTCGGTGGTGAGCACGTGGTCGACGTTCGACTCGCTGGCCACCGCCGACACGGCCCGGGTGAGGGCGTTCGCGTACGGGCTGGCGGCCTGCGAGCGGGCAATGGCCTTCTGAATCCGCGAAGCAGCGATGAGTTCCATCGCCTTGAAGATCTTCCTCAAGGACTGAGTCGAGCGGATCTTCTGTTTGAAGACCCTCTGCTGGGCTCCCATCAGTTCTTCCTTTCGCCGTTACGGAACAGGTTCAACGCTTCTGCCGAACGATCTGCTCCTGCTCGACCTCGTCAGAGGAGGCGGTGGCTGTGTCTTCGCTGCCGGCCTTCGATCCGCCGTGGTCAGAGCTGGCGAAGTTGCGCGAGAACTCGTCGAGCACGTTCTTCAGCTCTGCACTGGTGTCGTCGTCGAGCTTGAGCGTCTCACGGATGGTTGTGAAGATGCCCGTCTTGCGTTCGATGTGGTCATGCAGCTCGGACTCGAAGCGCAGCACGTCCTCGACCGGGATCTCGTCGAGGTAGCCGTTGGTGCCGGCGAAGATCGACACGGTCTGCTTCTCGAACGGCATCGGCGTGTACTGACCCTGCTTGAGCAGCTCGGTCAGGCGTGCGCCACGGGCCAGATCGCGCTTCGTCGCATCGTCGAGGTCGGAGGCGAACATCGCGAACGCCTCGAGTGAACGATACTGAGCCAGCGAGATCTTCAGCGTGCCCGAGACTCCCTTGAGAGCCTTCGTCTGAGCGGCACCACCGACTCGCGACACGGACACACCGACGTCGACAGCGGGGCGCTGACCGGCGTTGAAGAGATCCGACTGCAGGAAGATCTGACCGTCGGTGATCGAGATGACGTTGGTCGGGATGAAAGCACCGACGTCGTTCGCCTTGGTCTCGATGATCGGCAGACCGGTCATCGAACCGCCGCCGAGCTCATCGGAGAGCTTCGCACAGCGCTCGAGGAGACGCGAGTGGAGGTAGAAGACGTCACCCGGGTAGGCTTCACGGCCCGGCGGGCGACGCAGCAGCAGCGAAACCGCACGGTAGGCCTCGGCCTGCTTCGACAGATCGTCGAACACGATGAGGACGTGCTTGCCGTCGTACATCCAGTGTTGACCGATGGCGGAACCCGAGTAGGGGGCCAGGTACTTGTAGCCGGCGGGATCGGAAGCGGGTGAAGACACGATGGTCGTGTATTCGAGAGCACCGGCCTCTTCGAGCGAGCGGCGGACACCCGCGATGGTCGAGCCCTTCTGGCCGACGGCGACGTAGATGCAGCGGACCTGCTTCTTCGGGTCGCCGGTCTCCCAGTTGGCCTTCTGGTTGATGATCGTGTCGATCGCCAGAGCGGTCTTACCGGTCTTGCGGTCGCCGATGACCAGCTGACGCTGTCCACGGCCGACGGGGATCATCGCGTCGATGCTCTTGTAGCCGGTCTGAAGGGGCTCGCGCACCTCCTGGCGGTCCATCACACCTGCGGCCTGGAGCTCGAGCTCACGACGGCCGACGGTCTCGATGTCGCCGAGTCCGTCCACGGGACGACCCAGCGGATCGACGACGCGGCCGAGGTAGCCGTCGCCGACGGGGATGGAGAGGACCTCACCGGTGCGGTAGACGTTCTGCTCCTCGGCGATTCCGGAGAACTCACCGAGGATGACGACGCCGATTTCGCGCTCGTCGAGGTTCTGTGCGAGGCCCAGGGTTCCGTCTTCGAACCGCAGGAGCTCATTGGCCATGGTGCCGGGCAGACCCGAGACGTGGGCAATTCCGTCACCAGCGGTGACGACCTTGCCGACCTCGGCCTTTTCCGAGCTCTCGGGGTTGTACGAGTCAACGAACTTCCGGAGAGCGTCCCGGATCTCTTCCGGGCGAATTGTCAGTTCCGCCATCTGGTTTCCCTGCTTCCTTTACTCAAATCTTGCGTCCGACGACCGGTAGGCCGCCGATGCCGGAGAAGCCGGCCACTAGTGTCAACCTGCGAGCTTACGCTGCACATCGGCCAGTCGATCGGCCACGGTCGAGTTCATCATCTCGTCGCCGACCTGCACCCGGACTCCCCCGATGACCTCGGGATCGACCTGGACATTGAGGACGAGTTCACGGCCGTAGCTGGCCGACAGTGCTGCCTGCAGCCGTTCGGTCTGGGACTCGCTCAGCGGCTTGGCCACGGTGACGTCTGCAACCGAGCGCTGCTGCCGGGCTGCGAGGATGTCGCTGTACTGGTCGAGAGCCTTCGCCACGCGGAGTCCGCGCGGGTGCAGTGCGGCCTGCTCGACCAGTCGGATGGTGTCAGGCTGAGCCTTGCCCGACAACAGGTCGGAGATGAGAGCGCGTTTGCTCTCGGCGTCAGCCTGAGAATCGAGTGCCCGGGACAGCTCGTGGTTGGATTCCAGCAGACGCGCGAAGCGGAAGATCTCCTCTTCGACCTGCCCCAGCTTCCCGTCCGCCTGTGCGGCAGCGGCGATCGCTGTCACACCGGCGACTTCGAGACTGGTGACGAGATCCTGGGTCCGCGCCCAACGATGGCCGACGGCCTCGTCGCTGATCCGGAGGACCGCGTCCGTGATCCGAGTCGAGAACAGAGTCCGCAGCAGCTGCTGCTTCCTCTCGGCCGATTCGGACGAATCCGCCAGGGCCTTGCGCAGTGTGACGTTCTCAGCGAGAACTCCGACCACAGCCAGAGTGCCTTCGCCGATCTCTCGCGGGTCTCCCCCGGAGATCTCGGAGTTCGCGGTCTCCAGGACGGCCTGCAGGGACAATCTGCTCGACTGGAGCATCACGCCCCCTTGACCGGCTGGCCGGACGATTCGGACTCGAGATCGGAGATGAAGCGATCGACCACATTGGCCGAACGCTGATCATCGGTGAGGGACTCGCCGACGATGCGCGAAGCCAGATCCGTGGCCAGCGAACCGACCTCCGAACGCAGCTGCACCATGGCGGCCTGGCGTTCGGCGTCGATCTGAGTCTGTGCCTGAGCGATGATGCGATCAGCCTCGGAGTGAGCCTGGGCCTTCATGTCGGCGATGATCTGGGCGCCTTCTTCCTGAGCCTCGGCGCGCAGTCGTGCAGCCTCTGCACGACCGTCGGCGAGCTGCTTCTGATATTCGGCCAGAGCCTGATCGGCTTCGGCTTGCACCTTCTCGGCCTTCTCGATGCCACCCTGGATGCGCTCGGCGCGCTCATCGAGGGTCTTGTTGAAGGCGGGAAGGACGTACTTCCAGACGACCAGGAAGACGATCAGCAGGCAGACGGCACTCCAGACGATGTCGTAGACCGCCGGGAGAAGCGGGTTCTCCGCGG
>NZ_JBQDYQ010000037.1:364-30492 GCF_052105255.1 Brevibacterium sp. | reverse complement strand
GGCATACTCCATTCTACAACTTCTTACACGAATTTACGGCGCAGGACACTAGTCGCCCGCCTCGGTGCTCGGGGCGAACATGCGCACGATCTCGCGCTTGAGGATCTTGCCGCTGGGCCCCTTCGGAAGCTCGTCGAGGAACTCGATGATCCGCGGGATCTTGTAGGCTGCGAGATTCTCCCGGCAGAATCGTTCCACCTCATCGGCGTCGAGAGAAGAGCCTGGGGTGCGGGCGATGACGGCGGTCACCTGCTGACCGTACTTCTCATCCGGTGTGCCGACGACGCTGACCTGGTCGACCTCGGGGATCTCATAGAGGACCTCTTCGATCTCGCGCGGGTAGACGTTGTATCCGCCATGGATGATGAGGTCCTTGATGCGGTCGACGATGAAGAGATACCCGTCCTCGTCCAGTCGACCGAGGTCGCCCGTGCGGAACCAGCCCTCGGCATCGAGGACCTCGGCGGTGGCTTCGGGTTTCTTCCAGTAGCCGGCCATGACTGCGGGCCCACGCAGCAGCACCTCACCCACCTCGCCGGCAGGCAGCTCTTCGCCGCTGGCGGGGTCGACGGTCTTGACCTCGAATCCGGGCACCGCCGGGCCGACGCTCGTGGGCTTCCGCGTCCCGTGCAGCGGATTGAATGTGCCCAGTCCGGACGTCTCCGTGAGCCCGTAGCCCTCCGCCAGCGGCGCCGTGAAGCGATCTTCGACCCGACGGACCACCTCGGCAGCGATCGAGGCGCCACCCGAGCTGATGATGCGCAGGTCCGGTGCGTCGCCCTCGGGGGCCTTCGCCAGCACCGACATCCACATCGTCGGAACGCCGGAGACGATGGTCGTCTCATCCTCGGCGAGCGAATCGATGAAGGCCTGCGGATCCCAACGGGGGAAAAGGGTCACCGGCGCACCGGCACTCATCGCCGGCAGGGTGACGGCCGCCAGACCGAACACGTGGAAGAGCGGTAGGCCGGTCGCGGACCGGTCGGAGGGCGTGGCCTCGATCATCTCCCGGACGATATCGCTCGCCGAAACGAGATTGCCCAAGGTCAGCATCGTCCCCTTCGGCTTGCCCGTCGTGCCCGAGGTGTAGAGGAGCGCGACGACGTCGTCCCACGCGAGATCGGCACGATCGACTGTGACATCGGACTCAGCACCCACCTCGGCGCGGGGGCCCTCATCGCCGACGACGGGCAGGGTGCGGAACTCGACGTCATGCTGTGCGGCCGCAGCCTTCCCCGCCTCGGCCGAGGCTGGATGAGCCACGAGTACGCGGGCTTCGGAATCGGTGAGGATGTAGTCGAGCTCCCTGACCGTCGAGAGCGGATTGACGGCGACGACCACCAGCCCGGCAGCGTGCGCACCGAAGAACTCGATGAGGAACTCCGGACAGCTGGGCGCAATGAGCACGATCCGATCGCCGGGGTGGACATCCGCAGTGAGGTAGCGGTCACGGGCGGCACCGATTTCGCCAAGGAGGCGCACCTTCGACAGCGTCACCCGATCTGGTCCCGGCGGCGTGGCCGCTGCGACAGACTCCGGGTCCTTCTCCGCCCAAGGGGTGAGCAGATCAATGATCGATGTGCGCGACTTCGTGGTCATGAAACTCCTTCGGATCACGACGTGGACGGGCCCGCGCGGGGCTCGACAGCAATATGTGGATGCTGAAATACTTGAACTTAAGTACAGGTTCAACTATAGATCGATCACGCAACGCAGACAACGGGGTGTGCGAAGGAAGAGGGAAACGAATGGAGATCGAGGGACGCACTGCCGTCGTCACCGGGGCCGCATCAGGAATCGGGGCGGCACTGGCCAGGGCCCTGCATGAGCGTGGGGCCCGGGTGCTGCTTGCCGACCTCGCCGAGGCGGTCACGGACACCGCGGCGCAACTGGGCCAGCCGCACTGGACCGGGGACGTCTCCACGGCGGCCGGGGTCGACGATCTGCTGGCCGCTGCGGGCCGCGAACTCGGCGATATCGATCTCTACTTCGCCAATGCCGGGATCGCTGGGGCTTCCGGAATCGGCGGCGAAGACGACTGGGACCGCATCCTCGACGTCAACCTGCGGGCTCACATCCGCGCTGCCGAGCGGCTCGTACCCCGGTGGCAGACCCGCGGGGAAGGGTATTTCGTCACCACCGCCTCGGCGGCGGGACTGCTCACACAGGTCGGCCAGGCCGGCTACTCGGTGACCAAGCACGCCGCGCTCGCCTTCGCCGAATGGCTGTCGGTGACCTACGGCGACGAGGGAGTGGGCGTATCCGTGCTCGCCCCGATGGGGGTGAACACGAAGATCCTGTGGGGCGAGGACCCCAGTTCCTTGACCGCAGAGGAACTCGCCGCCCAACGGGCCGTGTCCGAAGCCGGCAACGTCCTCGAGCCGGCTGACGTCGCCGAGGCTGTCATGGCCGCGGTCGAAGCCGAGACCTTCCTCATTCTGCCCCACCCTGAGGTCCTCGACATGTACCGGATGAAGGGCTCCGACTACGACCGGTGGATCCGCGGGATGCGCCGCTACCAGGCAAAGCTGCGTGGCAGCAGCGCTGCGAGCTGAGCCGACTGCGCGGGCTGGGCCGACTATGCCGGCTGGACCTCGACGGTCTCCGTGCGCAGGTGTTCACCCGGGACAGCTGTCTGTGACTGCCTGACGGACTTCGGGTTCGTCTCCTTCAGTGCCAGCGTTGACACGACGGTGATCAGGGCCATCGCACACACGAACAGCGTGATCCCCAGCGTTGATCCGTCCATCTTCGCGATCAGCCACGTCATGACGATGGGCGTCGAGCCCGACACGACGATCGCGCTGAGCTGATAGGCCAGAGAGACCGCGGAGAAGCGGATCTGCGGGGCGAACAATTCGCCGAAGTACGCGGCGATCGGGGCGTAGATGAGTGACTGGAACACGCTGGCCACGCTGATCGAGACCGCGAAGAGGACGATGTCCGTCGTATTGATCAGGGCGAAATAGGGGAACGCCCACGCCAGCAGGCCGACGCCACCGATGATGATGACCGGACGGCGACCGATCAGGTCGGCGAGCCTGCCGCCGATGAGGATGGTGGCGATGCCGAACACGCAGGAGAGCATGGCGGCGATGAGCATCTGCCCGTAGTCCATACCCAGGTAGCTCGTGCCGTAGGACAGGGCTCCGGCGATCGTGATGTAGAAGACGCAGTTCGTTCCCGACAGTGTGCCCGCGGCCAGCAGTATCGTCTTCCAGTGCGATCTGATGGCTTGCCACAGCGGTGCCTGCACGACCTTCGGCTTGGCCGCAGACACCTCGTTCTCGAGCTGTCTGAACTCGGGGGAGTCCTCGACTCTGAGCTGGATGTACATGACGATCGGCACCAGCAGCGCCGTGGCCCAGAACGGGATCCGCCAGCCCCACGATACGAAGGCCGCCTCATCGACCGCGGACGAGACGATGACGAAGGCCAGATTGCCGAGCAGGGCTCCAGTGGGAACGCCGACCTGCATGAACGAGCCCGAGAATGCTCGGTGCTTGGGCCCGGCGGACTCGCTGAGCAGCAGCGCCAGCCCGCCCCACTGGGCGCCGCAGGCGATGCCCTGGATGAATCGGCACGTGACGAGCAGGACCGGGGCCATGAGGCCGATGCTCCCGGCCGAGGGCAGGCAGCCGATGAGGAAGGTGAAGACAGCCATGCCCAGCAGGGCGATGACCACCATGGGTTTGCGGCCGATCTTGTCTCCGAAGTTGCCGGCGACGAGACCGCCGACCGGCCGCGCGATGAAACCGGTGGCGAAGGTCGAGAACGCCAGGAGCGTGCCGGTGACTCCGCTCGTATCAGGGAAGAAGACCTGCGGGAAGACCAGTGCGGCCGCTGTGCCGTAAAGGAAGAAGTCGTACCATTCGATCGAGGAGCCGACGAGGCCGGCAGTTCTCAATCCAGCGTGTTTGTCCGGTTTCACCTGCGGATTGATGGTTTGTGCGTGGACTGACATGGGATTCCCTTCATCGCCGAAAATGGTCCCTCAGTGCATATGGTCGATGGGTATTACTCGAAGTAACGGCGCGGGTTCTTCACCAGCATCGTGTCGATATCGTCTTCGGTCACGCCCTTGTCCAGCAGCATCGGAATGACGTCGTCGCTGATGTGGCGGAAGTGCCAGTTTGGTTGGATCTGCGCCTTCTCTTCCTGAGTGAAGTAGTCGATGTAGCACGCTGCATCGTGGGCTAAGGTGATGCGGTCGGCATAGCCGCGACGGACGAGTTCGACGATGGTGTCTACGCGCGGTTCGGTCGGCAGATAGGCGTCGATGCCGAACCGGTCCATGCCCAGGAACGATCCGTTCTCGGCGATCTGGGACAGGTAGTCGAGGTCTGTCGAGTCGCCCGAGTGGCCGATGATGACCTTCCCCAGATCCGCGCCCTCTTCCTTGAGCACTCGCTGCGTGACCAGGCCGGAGCCTGTGCGTGGATTGGTGTGGACGGTGATGGGCGCGCCGGTCTGAGCGCTCGCCTGACCGACCGCCCGCATCGTGCGCTCGACGCCCTCGGTGAGCCCGGGGGATTCGATGGCGCATTTGAGGAAGGCGGCCTTGACTCCGGTGTCGGCGATGCCCTCCTCGAGGTCGCGGACGAACAGTTTCACGAGCGGTTCCGGTTCGTCGACGAGGAGACCCGGGCCGCGATGCTCGAACTGGTGGGGGAGGTCGGTGAATGTGTAGAGGCCGGTGGCTGCGACGATGTTGAGGTCGGTCTGCTCGGCCACTCTCTGGACCCGGGGGATGTAGCGACCGAGACCCACGACCGTCGGGTCGAAGATCGTGTCGATCCCCGCGGCTTTGAGGTCATTGAGCTTGGCGACGGCATCGGCGATCTTCTCTTCGTCGTCCCAGGCCGTGTCGTAATTCTGCCGCATCTCCTCGCTGAGGACGAAGATGTGCTCGTGGACGAGGGTTCGGCCGAGTTCGCTGCTGTCGATGGTGCCGGTGACGGTCTGGACTTCTGCCATGGGTGCCGCTCCTTTGCGTAGACGTCCCTGCCGTGAGGCTTGTTTCTGTGCCGCCTTGAAGTGACCCAGCACACACGGCTAGTCTCAGACTAATGAATCTGAACTCAATTTCAAATACGATGATGATTCGGGTTTCACGGACCGCGCGTGACCCGTCGCACCCACCGAAAGGCAGACAATGACGACTCCCATCAGGCCCACGACCATCGCCGACCTTGAATCGCTCGTCGGTGAGGAACTCGGTCCGACCAGCTGGCACACGCTGATCCAGGACGACATCAACTCATTCGCCGACCTGACGAACGACCACCAGTGGATCCACGTCGATGAGGAACGTGCTGCCGCTGGTCCCTTCGGCGGCACGATCGGTCATGGACTGTTCACCCTGTCGCTGGGGCCGGGGTTCATGGAGGAGCTCATGGCGTTCGACGGATTCGCGCACAGTCTCAACTACGGCTACGGCAAGGTGCGATTCCCGCAGCCTCGACCAGTGGGTTCAAAGGTGCGCATGCGGGCGACGGTCTCAGCCGTCGATGCACGCGGCACCGGGTCCGCACAGGTGACCACCACTCAGATCTTCGAAGCCGAGGGGATCGAGAAGCCGATCTGCGTCGCCGAATCGATCGGCTACTTCACCGAACACGACGCAGACATCTGAACAAGGGAGTTTCCATGGACATGTCGACACTGTTTGCGCTGAAAGGGCGCAGTGCGCTGATCACCGGCGGCTCGCGCGGAATCGGCCGGATGATCGCCGAGGGATTCGTGCAGTCGGGCGTGCGCGTCTACATCACCGCCCGCAAGTCCGAGGCCTGTGACGCGACCGCCGCCGAACTGTCCGAACAGGGGACCTGCGTGTCCCTGCCCGGAGACATTTCGACGAAAGAGGGACTCGCCTCGGTGGTGGCCCGGCTCCGTGAGCACGAGACGAGTCTGGACATCCTCGTCAACAACGCCGGTGCCGCCTGGGGTGCGCCGTTCGACGAGTTCCCGGAGGACGGGTGGACAAGGTCATGGACCTCAACCTCAAGGCGATGTTCTTCCTCACACAGGCACTCGCGCCCGACCTGCGGGCCGCCGCGACCTCGGGGAGCCACCTCGCCAAGGTCATCAACGTCGCCTCCATCGACGGTATCCGACCCAATCCGCTTGAGACCTACAGCTACCACGCGTCCAAGGCCGGGGTGATCCACCTGACCAAACGCTTGGCCTCCCGGCTGGCCCCGGACGGAGTGATCGTCAGCGGCATCGCTCCCGGGGCCTTCGGCACGAAGATGAACAAGGACGCTCGCGACCACGGAGACGAGGTGAAGACGCAGATCCCGGCAGGACGAATCGGCACCAGTGAGGACATGGCCGGAGTCGCGGCCTACCTCGCCTCCCGCGCCGGCGACTACGTCGTGGGAGAGACGATCGCCGTCGACGGCGGTGTCGTCGCCTCGTCTCGTCTCTGACGTCCTCGACGACGACCCAGTCGGCCGCCCCGCTGACGGCTTCACTGCCCCGCCCAGATCCGCTCCCGATCGACCGCCCTGACAGCATCACCCACGTGGCGAACCCAAACGAAAGGACCCCCGACCATCATGAGAGCAATGCAGCTGAGAGCCACCGACGGCCCCGGCTCCCTCGAACTGCGCGACGTCGAGACTCCGACACCCGGGCCTGGCGAGGTCCTCATCGACGTCGCCTATGCCGGCGTGACCTTCCCCGAACTGCTCCAATCTCGCGGGCAGTACCAGATGCAGCCGCCGCTGCCCTACACAGTGGGGTCGGAAGTCTCCGGAGCCGTGCGTGAGCTGGGCGAAGGCGTCACCGGTCTCAGCGTCGGCGACCGCGTCGTCGGGGTGGCGAATACGGGGGCCTACGCGGAGTCCATCGTCGTCCCGGCCGCCAGCGTCCTCCGGCTTCCGGAGTCCGTATCGCTGACCGCAGGAGCAGGAATGCCGATGAACCTCCTGACCGCGGACTTCGCGCTGCGCGTGCGCGGGAGACTCGAACCGGGTCAGACGGTCCTCGTCCACGGCGCCGCAGGCGGACTCGGCAGCGCCCTCGTCCAGGTCGCCCGCGCCTACGGCGGAGAAGTCGTGGGCGTGGTCTCGACCGAGGAGAAGGCGGAGACGGTGCGCAGCCTCGGCGCTTCTCATGTGGTCTTGGCCGAACGGTTCAAAGACACGGTCAAGGACCTGCTCCCTGGCGGTGTCGACCTCGTCGCCGACCCGGTCGGCGGTGAGCGGTTCACGGATTCGCTGCGCACATTGAAGACCTTCGGCACACTCCTGGTCCTCGGATTCACCGCAGGATCCATTCCCGAGGTCAAGGTCAATCGTCTGCTGCTGGGCAACATCTCCGTGGCCGGAGTGGGCTGGGGCGCGGCCCTGGCCGGACGCCCCGATATGGTCGTCACCCAGTGGGAGACGCTGTGGCCACATCTGAGTTCAGGAGCACTCGATCCGGCCATCCACACCGTGCTCCCACTGGAGAGGGCACCGGAGGCTCTCGAACTCATCGACTCCCGATCTGTGCGCGGCAAGGTCGTCCTCGAAGTCAGGGGAGAGGCCGGCAGAGCCGATACGAACGACCACCAGGGCTGAAACCACACATACGCCAGGAATCATCCGAGAAAGCAGGAACAATGGACTTCGCACCAGATGAGAAGACTCGTGACTATCAGGCCAGACTCAACGCCTTCATGGACGACTTCGTCTACCCGGCTGAGCCGGTCTACCACCGGCAGCGGGCCGAGGCCGGGGACCCGAACTTCCACCCGCCCGTCCTCGAAGACCTCAAACGTGAGGCCCGGTCCCAGGGACTGTGGAACCTGTTCCTGCCGTACGACGAATGGGGTGCAGGACTGACGAACCTCCAGTACGCCCACCTCGCCGAGATCACGGGACGCAGCGCAGAGATCGCCCCCGAGGCCATCAACTGCAACGCCCCCGATACCGGGAACATGGAAGTGCTTGCGCTCTTCGGAACCGACGAACACAAGGAGAAGTGGCTCAAGCCGCTGCTGGACGGTGAGATCGCCTCGGCGTTCTGCATGACGGAACCGGCGGTGGCGAGCTCCGATGCGACGAACATCGAGATGAGCATCGTTTCCGACGGGGACGACTACGTGCTCAACGGGCGGAAATGGTTCGCCTCGAACGCTCTGCACGCCAACTGTCGGGTCTTCATCGTCATGGGCAAGACCGACCCGAACGCGGAGACCCACCGGCAGCAGTCGATGCTCGTCGTGCCCAAGGACACTCCCGGCATCACCGTGGTCCGGGGACTTCCGGTGTTCGGCTACCTCGACAGGGAAGGCCACGCCGAGGTGATGTTCGAGGACGTGCGAGTGCCGAAGACCGCGCTGCTGTCCGGCAAGGGCGACGGATTCGCCATCAGCCAAGCCCGGCTGGGTCCGGGCCGCATCCACCACTGCATGCGCTCGATCGGGATGGCCGAACGGGCCCTCGACCTGCTCATCGATCGTGCCCAGGAACGAGTCACCTTCGGTCAGCCGCTGGCAGATCGGGCGAACATCCAGGATTGGATCGCCGAGGCACGCGTCGAGATCGAAGCCACCCGCCTCCTCGTGCTCAAGGCTGCGTGGATGATGGACACCGTCGGCAACAAGGAAGCGGCCACGGAGATCGCGGCCATCAAGGTCAAGGCCCCGAACATGGCGCTGACGATCATCGACCGGGCGATCCAGGTCCACGGCGGCGGAGGAGTCACCGACGATTTTCCGTTGGCCAGCTTCTACGCCCATCAGCGCACACTGCGATTGGCCGATGGTCCCGACGAGGTGCACAAACGGTCGATCGCGCGGCGTGAACTGCGACGGAGGAAGAACGCACGGGAGTCCCGATGAGCGTCGAACTCGACCTGCCGAGCCTGGCGAGATGGATACGGGACGCTGGCGAGCCGGTGACCGGTTCGCTCCGCGGAGCCCGTGTGGGGCAGGGGCAGTCGAACCTCACCTACCGCATCGACGACGAGGCGGGCCGGTCGTGGATCGCCCGTCGTCCCCCGCTGGGGCACCTCCTCGCGTCGGCCCATGACGTGGCCCGGGAGCATCGGATCATCTCCGCACTCCAGGCAACCGGAGTGCCGGTCCCAGCCACCCTCGGTGTCTGTGAGGATTCCGCAGTCGCCGATGTCCCCGTGGTCATCATGGAACACGTCGAGGGAACCGTCATCGACGACGAGGAGGCCGCCCGAAAGCTCAGCACCGAGGCGCGCAGACGTCTCGGCCTCGAACTCGCTCGGACCCTGGCGAAGATCCACGCCGTCGACATCGACGCTGTCGGCTTGGGCGACCTGGCGTCTCGGAAGCCCTATGCGCCGAGGCAGCTGAAGAGGTGGAGCCGCCAACTCGAGGAGAGCCGGACCCAAGACCGCCCCGATCTCGACGCTCTCACGACGGTGCTGACCGAGCACCTGCCCGAGCCTGGCGAGATCACTCTGGTCCATGGTGACTTCCACATCCGTAACGTCATCATCGACAGCGCCACCGGTGACATCCGAGCAGTGCTCGATTGGGAACTGGCGACACTGGGTGACCCGCTGGCCGATGTGGGCAGCTCCTTGGCGTATTGGACGCAGGCCGGCGAGGTGCCCGACGGCGCCCCGACTGCAGTGGACGGATTCCCGACCCGCGCCGAGATCTCTGCCGAATACCTGGCTGTCTCGGGTCGCAACAAGCGAACGCTCGGCTTCTGGCACACACTGGGGCTGTGGAAGATCGCGATCATCGCCGAAGGCGTCCGTCGCCGCGTCGCGGACAACCCTGCGAACGCCGCTGCCCACGGCGTGCCCACGGCCCGCGACGTCCAGGCGATCATCGATCAGGGATGGGCTGTTGCGCGGGAGAGCGGGCTGACCTCATGAGCTTGCACTCTGCCCGTGCCCGAGAAATGGATTGTAGGATTGGCTGTCATGTCGACGACCGAAGGCTCAGCTGAGGATCTCCCCACGCTCGTGGATACCGCGCTCCTGCGCGATCTCCCGACGACCACGAGGGGAACCCGCACCCGAGCGGCCTTGGTCGCCGCCGCTCGAGTCGTGTTCGAACGTGATGGCTTCATCGATTCTCGGCTGACCGACATCACCAAAGAGGCCAAGTGCTCCACGGGCACGTTCTACACCTACTTCGACAGCAAGGAGCAGGCTTTCGCTGCTGTGCTCAGCGAAGCCCAGGAGGACATGCTCCACCCGGGCCCGCCGCACAGCGGCGACGAAGAGCGCACCGTCATCGAGCAGCTGCGAGCCGGACACCGTGCATACATCGAGTCGTATAAGCGCAACGCGAAGCTGATGCTCCTGCTCGAACAGGTCGCCGCGATCGACGCGAACTTCCGTCGACTGCGCCTCGACCGGGCGCGGGCCTTCTCCAGACGCAACTGCCGGTGGATCCGAAAGCTTCAGGACGAAGGGTATGTCGACCCGAGTCTCGACCCCCTCATGTCCGCCCGGGCGCTGTCAGCGATGGTCGGGCGGATGGCGTACTTCAAATATGCGGTCGAGGAACCGGACTGGGGCAGTGACGAACTGCTCGTGGAGACCGCGACCAAACTGTGGGTCAACGCGCTGGGCATCCCCACCGACGGTTCACGTCGCAAATAGCAGTCACCGGGCCGCCGG
Source organism: Brevibacterium sp. (assembly GCF_052105255.1). Taxonomy (NCBI): domain Bacteria; kingdom Bacillati; phylum Actinomycetota; class Actinomycetes; order Micrococcales; family Brevibacteriaceae; genus Brevibacterium; species Brevibacterium sp. The sequence continues at coordinate 19,887 of NZ_JBQDYQ010000037.1, read as the reverse complement.
GTGCCCAGCATCGGCCGAAGGCCCAGCGGCCGGTGGCGGGTGGCCGCTGGACCGAGAACCCATGCACCTTGATCAACGAGGAGACTGACCCATGGCAACATCGACGACGTCCCAGCCCTACAACGGTGCCCCGTTCGACAACGCATCCGTGGCCGCGCGCTTGGCAGAGCTGCCGACGACTGCCGCCGCCGAAGCTCTGACGGTGTCCACTGACCAGGGTGAGTTCGCCGCTTTCCGAGCAACGCCCGCGCACCAGGATCCTGACCTCGGTGACGCGGTCCTTTTGCACGGGTGGCCTGAATTCGCCTCGTGCTGGGAGAAGACCGCAACGCTGCTCCTCGAGCAGGGTATGGGTGTGTTCGCTTACGACCAGCGAGGATATTCACCGGGAGTACGCCCGGATTCAGTCGGGGAGTATACGATAGCGCGCCTGGTCGCCGACCTCGACGAAGTCTCCCGCGCGGCGGGACTCGAACGCTTCCACCTCGTTGGTCATGATTGGGGTGGACTGGTGGCTTGGCCCTTTGCCGCGAACCACCCGCAGCGTCTGCACACCTGCACCGTCGTGTCGACCCCGCATCCCAGAGCGCTGGGCAAACAGCTGAAGACGGACGACGAGCAGTATGAACGCATGGGCTATATGCGGTCGATCCAAGATCACCCGGAGGGAGTGGCCCGAACATTGCTGCGCGATGAGGGAAAGAAGCTGGTCAACCTCTACGGCGGCGCCGTCCCCGATGATCTCGCGGCCTCCTATGTTGAGCGATTCAGTGAGCCAGGGGCCTTTCTGTCCGTGCTCAAGTACTACCAAGCGATGGATGGCAGCGATCGGACGCCGAGCACTCCCATCACGGTGCCCACGAGCTTCATCTGGGGCAGTGAGGACATCGCCTTTTCCCGCACAACTGCAGAGCTCAGCGCTCGCTACGTCGAAGGGCCCTTTCGCTTTGTCTCTCTCGAAGGTGCGTCTCACTGGCTCCCCGAATCACACCCGAACGACATCGCTTCCGCGGTGGTCAGCCAGGCACGGGAGCACGCGGCGGATCAGTAGCGTGCGGTTCGGCTGCTTACCGTATTGGCCAGTGCAACCGGGCCTGAACTTGCACTGCCAATGCTCCTACGGAGTCATGCTCAAGGGTGCGGGAGAACGACGGCGCCGACGGGAAGGCAGTCTCAGCCCGATTGAACAGAACTAAGGACTCATCCCCTACAACCGTCGATGGGACCAGCAGCCCGTCGATCTTATCCCCCAGCTGCTCAAAGATTGACGCAGCCCACGACCGGCAGGTGCTTTTCGGGGCCTGCGGAAGAGACGCCGAAGCACCTTGTTGCACAGCCCAGTCTCCAGTGCCGGACCCGCCCAGCAGATTCAACAGCTGAAGTGGACGCGACGGCCGCCAACTGGTCAACGCCCGATCCGATGTCAAAGTGATCATCCTCTTGGCCTGAAACACCTCGGCAAAACAGGTGACATAGTCCGGCGACACGTACGTCACACCAACATCTGAACGGGCACTGAGCGGACCCCGCTGTGGGTCCCACCGCATTGAACGGATCGGACCATTCCAACGCAGCTCATTCCACGCCGACGGGTGCCGCCCGTCTAGGGTGTGGATGCGCCATAGCGGCTTATCCCACTCGTAAATGGAGTCTGGCGGCAATGTAAGTGGATCGCGCGGTGCCTTCGGGTTCTTCGGATGAACCGAGCTCACTCGTAGCTCAGTTCTTCAACCAGATCAGCTACTGCCTGGGTATCGCCGCCGGCATTCAACCACTGCACGGGCGATCGCTCACCCAGGTCTTCGTGCGGCTCAGTCATGAACTGCTGGACTTCCAGAGGGTGCGTGTACTGCGGAAACAGCGGGATGATCTCACTCAGCCCCGGAGTTTTCTTGCCATCCACGAACTGCCACGCCGGGTATAGCGTGTCGCGGCCCGCGGCGGTCGGCAGGGCATACAGCTCGCCACTTCCCTTGTAACGACGAATAGCAGGCGCGTGCTTGCCGAGAAGTTCAGCCACTTGCTTCGTTGTGAGGGAAGACTCCACAGCCTCTTCCTCAGCAAGCGCTCGATCCTCCGCGATCCGCAGACGTGCCGCCGCAAGTCCCTCCGAAGACAGATCTTTCTCAGTGAGGTCTGTGTTCTCGAGCAGGTAGTCGCGCTCACCGGCGGTCAGGGCCTCTGACCCGGGGGCTGCCACTTGCTTCAAGACGTCCAGGAATGCGGCAACGCTCATGGGGTTGCCCTGGCGGTCTAAGGCTGACCGCAGACGAGGTAAACGATCAAACTCGGCAGTGCTCATGTACACAATGTTACGCCATAACGAAGTGTAATTCCAGAGTTCGATTGCTGCCAAACATGCATGGTCTGGACTACGCAGGCTGGGCAGGCACTACAGCCAGGTGGGCGGCCTCATCCGGTGTCAGTCCGTGGTTAGCGAGCAGGTACCTGAGGGCACGATGATCTGCCAGCACGTCCAGGATCCAGACGAGTTGGTTCACGGTTTGCCGTACACGGCCGCCTCGGCGAGGGGAGACGAAACCACACGGGTGCCGGCATCCTCACGAGGAGGACGACGGCACCCGTGGTGGTGTGGTTTGGGACGGCTCGGAAGGTCAGCTCACGACGCCGGCCTTCGCCTGGCTATCGGCGGCCACGGTGGTCTGGGGTTCGGGCAGGGCCGCGTCCGCCTCGGGGGCATTCGTCGGCGTTCCGTGAACGTCGGGTTCGAGCGAGAGCTCGTCGAACGGGTTCTGGCCGGACAAGGTGGCGCGGGCCTGGTCCATGTCGATCTCGCCGGTCCACTTGCCGATGAGCAGGGTAGCCACGGCATTGCCGGTGAAGTTCGTCAGCGCACGGCACTCGGACATGAACTTGTCGATGCCGACGATGACGCCCATGCCGTCGAGCAGCTCGGGGCGGTGCGACTGCAGGCCGGCGGCCAGCGTGGCCAGGCCCGCACCGGTGACTCCGGCAGCGCCCTTCGAAGCGATGATCATGAACACCAGCAGCGAGATCTGTTCGGGGATCGACATCGGCATGCCCATGGCCGAGGAGACGAACAGCGACGCCATAGTCAGGTAGATGGCGGTGCCGTCGAGGTTGAACGAGTAGCCGGTGGGCACGGTGATGCCGACGACCGGCTTCGAGACTCCGGCGTGCTCCATCTTCGCGATCAGCCGCGGCAGGGCCGACTCGGATGACGAGGTGGAGAAGATGAGCAGGAACTCACGCGCCAGGTACTTCAGCAGCAGGAAGATGTTCAGGCCGGTGACGATCTTGAGCAGACCGCCGAGGACGACGACGATGAACAGGGCACAGGTGAGGTAGAAGGCGCCCATGAGGGTCGCCATCGCCCCGATCGCAGCCCAGCCGGTCTTGCCGACGACCGCGGCGATCGCACCGAAGGCACCGACGGGTGCGGCCCACATGATCATCATCATGAGCTTGAAGACCACGGCCTGGATGTGCTTGATGCCGGTGAGCACGGGCTCGCCGGCCTTGCCCATCGACTGCAGGGCGAACCCGACGAGGAGCGCGAGCACGAGGGTGGGCAGCACCGGGATGTCACCGGGGATGAGGGTCATGAGGAAGGCGACCATGCCGCCTTCTTCACCACCGGAGGCTTCCTCGTACGGCTGGAGGTGCAGTCCGTCACCGGGGTGGATGAAGTTGCCGACGACGAGGCCGATGACCAGGGCGAAGGTCGCCATGATGAGGAAGTAGATGAGGGCGAGTCCGCCGACCTTGCCGACGGTGGCGGCCTTCGCCACGGAGCCGACGCCGAGGACGATGGTGCAGAAGATGACCGGCGCGATGATCATCTTGATGAGCGCGACGAACGCCTTGCCGAGGGGTTCGAGTGCGATTCCGGCATCCGGGGCGATGAGCCCGATGGCGGCACCGGCGAACACGGCCACGATGACCATGATGTAGAGCCAGTGAGTGCGATCCTTCTTCCGCTGCGGGGCGCCCTGATCGGTGGCTGCGGCGGTGGCGTTGCCCGTGTTCGCGGGCCCGCCTTGCTGTGGTGGCGACGTTGCCATGATTCCTCCAAATGCTGTTCGCAACCCCACCCGTCGGTGGATGTGATTGCGCGCGACTGCTGGCCGCGGTAGTTCTGTACCCGACAACTGTGCCAGCCGATGTGACGGGTGTCTCGGTTGCGTTCATAGTGTTCACAGGAGGAGTAAGACGCGCCGAAGCAGGAGCATGGCCAGGGAGGACGGGCCGGCGAGGGTCAGGCCGGGCGACGGTCAGGCCTGCGGCTCCTCCGCGTGCTGGTGATCGGCATCGTCACGCGGTGCCCGCTGCTCGAGGGCCTTGAGGCCGATGGGACAGGTGATGGTGAGCTTGAGGCGTCGGCCCTTCGCGTCTTCGACGGCCCGTCGCATGAGCTCCCACCGGTGGCGGTCGGCCTGTGTGGGCTCGATCGCCTCACAGTAGATGAACATGACCTCATTGGCGTCGGGCTCGAGTTTGTAGTGCAGCGCGGCGACGAGCTTGCCGGGAAGGTAGAGGTCGTACTTCGAGGATTCCTGGTTGTTGAGCATCGTGTACACAGTGGTCTCCTTGGGGTGGGTCGGTCAGAATCGTCGGTGTCACCAGTCGCTGGGCGACAGAGCCGCCGCAGATGCTGGGTCTCGCAGGTCGTGGAGGAAAGCTTGCGCCCAGTGGCGGACGTCGAAGGCGGCGACGGTGTCGGCCATCGCATCCATGCGCCGCCGGGCCTCGTCTTCGCTGAGCGTGGTCGCGTGATGAATGGCCGCCTTCAGGCCGGCCCGATCATGGGGATTGACGACGATGGCTTGGTCGAGTTCTTCGGCGGCTCCTGCGAATTCGGAGAGGACGAGTGCACCGCCCCTGCCTCGGCGGGCAGTGGCGAATTCCTTGGCCACGAGGTTCATCCCGTCCCGCAAAGAGGTGACGAGCAGGACGTCGGCGGCCAGGTACAGGGCGACGGCTTCCTCTGTCGAATACGAGTGGTGGGAGTAGTGGATGACATCGCGGCCGAGAGTGGAGAACCTCCCATTGATGCGCCCGACTGTATGTTCGACCTGGTCGCGCAGGTCCTGGTAGGCGCGCACGCCTTCGCGAGAGGGGACTGCGATCTGCGCGAGGCAGGTTCGCTGCGCATCGAGCAGTCCGTCGTCGATCAGCTCCTCGAAAGCCCACAGCCGGTGCAGGATTCCCTTCGAATAGTCGAGGCGATCCACTCCGATCATGAGGGTGGCGGGATCGCCCAGGTCACGGCGAAAGCATCGGGCCATCTCCTGTACCGCCGGGGATTCGGCCGCGGCCCGGATCTCCTCGACGTCGATCGAGATCGGGTACGAGCCGACGCGGCCGCGAAGTTCCTCGGGATCCATGCCCAGCAGCTTCTGCATAGCCTGGCGGGCCTTAGCGGCATCGGCCTCTCGCTGGAGACCGATGACATCGGCCCCGAGCAGGCCGCGGAGGATCTCGTCACGCCAGGGCAGCTGGGCCATCTGCTCGACGGGAGGGAACGGAATATGGCAGAAGTATCCGATCCGGATGTCCGGTCGTTGAGCGCGGATCATCGCCGGTACGAGCTGGAGGTGGTAATCGTGTACCCAGACTGTCGCCCCAGTCGCGGCGGCCTCGACCGCGGCCTGTGCGAATCGGGCGTTGACTTCCCGATAGGCCCGCCACCATGAGCGGTGGTACTGCGGCGCAACGATGAGGTCGTGGTGCAGCGGCCACAGGGTGGCGTTGCAGAATCCCTCATAGTACTGCTGATGTTCGTCGAGGCTGAGAGGCACGGGGACAAGGCTCATCCCATCGACATCGAAGGGCTCCAGGCTGGCGTCGTGCGTGCCCACCCAGCCGACCCAGGCTCCGGCGTGCTCACGCACCACGGGAGCCACGGCTGAGACCAGCCCGCCGGGCGAGGCTTCCCACGCCCCGTCGATGCGGTCGACGGGGAGGCGATTGGCCACCACGACGAAAGCATGGCGGTCAGTTCCCATCATCTTCTCTTCTTCTCGTGCCGCCGGGACGGATCGTACCGGCACGCTGACTTCTGGGGCATGAGATCTGAAAGCATGGCCGAAGGGCGGAGGCGGACAGTGCCTCCGCCCTCCAGCCGCGTCCCTCAGTCCTCCGGTGAGTCCTTGAGCGAGTCCTTGACGCCCTTCAGCGAGTCCTTGGCGTCGTCGCCGACTTGCTTGATCTTGCCCTTGGCCGCGTCCGTCCTGCCTTCGACTTCGAGGCCTTTGTCGTCGGTGACCTTGCCTGCAGCGGTCTTCGCTTTGCCCTTGAGCTCTTCAGCCTTGTCAGAGACTTTGTCGGTCTTGTCGTGGGAATCCATGATTCGTCCTTTCGCAGAGATCGGGGTGGACGTACTGCTCTGTCGAGCGCTATTCATGTTTACGGTGTAATCAATCTAGCAGACCGCGTTTTCGCTGCGCAATAGATCTGGCGAGTCGGGTGGTCGATGTTGGGTGATAGCTTAGTCATCCATGAAGAGTTTACAGTGTAATCGCGGTATCAGGGGCTCTCTCGACGCGTCGGATCAAGCGGGTAGACTGACGGTGAAATCCGCCCGGTTCGCGACATCTCCGACGAGGAAAGGGAGGCGCGCGTGGTTCAGCAGCGACTTGATCGTGCACAGGTCGTCGAGTCGGCGATCGCCTTCGTCGACGCCTGCGGTCTCAGCGAGCTCACGATGCGTCGCCTCGGAACGGCCTTGGACGTAGAGGCGATGGCACTGTATCGGCATGTTTCGGGGCGGGGGGACCTCCTCGAGGCCATGGTCGACGAGCTCATCGACGGCCTCTTCGACGACGATCTCATGACAGAGGACTCCCATTCGTGGGAGGAGTATCTGCAGCGTGTCGCCAATGCCACGCGGAATCTGGCCCTCAAGCATCCGCGGATCTTCCCGCTCATCGCCACCCAGCCGCCTCAGGCGCCCTGGCTCCGTCCGCCGCTGCGAAGCGTGCGCTGGGTCGAGGACTTCCTGTCCTCGCTGCAGCGCTTCGGATTTGCCGACGCCGAGGCAGTGGCGGCATACAAGGCCTTCACGAGCTTCCTCGTCGGCGCGCTTCTGCTCCAAGCGGCCTCCCTGACCCCGGAGGTCCTCGGAGATGAGGAGGAGTCCTCCGCCGGCGACGACCTCGGCGAGTACCCCACGGTGGCCCGATTGCAGGGCCTGCTCATGGAAGACCACGCCCAGCGCGAGTTCGACGACGCCCTCGACGATCTCATCGAGCGGATCCGCACCTGCACGCAGGGCTGAGAATCTCGGCAGATGGCTCCGAGAGCCCTTGAGCTGTGGCGTGCCTGCGCCCTCACGGATAGTCTTGGCTCAGTGACGATCCGATTACGAAGGAGCAGGATATGAAACTCAGCACCGCACTTCTGCGCGCAGTTCCCGGCGCATTCATCTTCAATTCGGGCATCGGCAAGCTCGGTCTCGACGAGGAATCCGCGGCCGGACTCCAGCAGATGGCCGCCAACGGTGTGCCCATGGTCGAGAACATGACCCCCGCCCAGTTCGGGAAGTTCCTGTCCTACGGTGAGATCGCCGTCGGCTCCGCACTGCTGCTGCCGTTCGTGCCTACCCGCATCGCCGGTGCCGCGCTGACGACCTTTGCCGCCGGCCTCGTCGCGAACTACTTCTCCATCGATTCGATGACCAAGGACGACGGCATCCGCCCGTCCGAGGACGGCACCGCAGTGGCCAAGGACACTTGGCTGGCCGCAATCGGCTTGGCCCTCCTCATCTCCGGCGGCAGCAAGAAGAAAAAGAAGAGCGTTAAGAAGTAATGGCGTCCCTCCCGGCCCCTCCATGGCGGGGCCGGGGGCGATTCCGGGCTCGCCGAGGCGGAACCCTGGCGAGGCGCCTCTTCCTCGTCCAACTCGTCCTCATCGTCCTCGTCTGCACCGCGCTGTCGGTGACGAGCTACGTGACGACGCTGAACAACATCCGGCACGCCGCCGGAGAGCGGGTTCTGTCCATCGCGGAGACGCTGGCCCACGATCCCTTTGTCGCCGAGGCTGTGACCGGGGACGATCCCTCCGCTCGGTTGCAGCCATATGCACTGACCGTCATCGATTTCGCCGAGGTGGATTTCGTGACGATCATGGACCGCGACGGTACCCGCTACACCCACCCCGACCCAGATCAGCTGGGCAAGACCTACCTCGGCAGCACTGCAAAAGCCCGGGCAGGGCAGACCCAGACCGAAGAATACGTGGGCACATTGGGCCCGTCGGTGCGCGCGATCGTGCCGATCACGGACGCCAGCGGCGAGGTCACCGCCATGGTCGCCGTGGGCGTGACTCTCGAGACCCTGTCGGTCGCGCAGGCGGCCTCCCTGCCCCAGATCATCCTCGTCGGCCTCGCCGCTCTTGCCGTCGGTGGGCTCGGCTCCTGGCTGCTCGCCCGCTACCTGCGCCGAGTCACCCTCGGCTATGGTCCGGAGGAGCTGCGCCGGCTGTTCGCGTTCTACGATTCCGCGCTGCATTCGCTGCGCGAAGGGCTCATCCTCGCCAACGATTCCGGCCGACTCGTCCTCTACAACGATGAGGCCGCGTCCCTGCTCGGCCTGCCCACGGTGGAGGAATCGACGCCGATCTCCCTCGCCGAGGTGGCCCTGCCCGAATCCGTCCGTGACCTTCTTGCGACCGGTCGGGTCGCCGTCGACGAAATCCACTTCACCGAGGATCGAGTCCTCGTCATCAGTCAGAAGCAGGCCCGGCAGCCTCGCGGCGGCAGGGACGAAGGCGGAACCGTCGCGACCCTGCGCGACCGCACGGACATCCAGGAGCTCACCGGAGAGCTCGCGACGATGACGACGCTGTCCGAAGCCCTGCGCGCCCAGACCCACGAACATGCCAACCGGCTGCACACGGTCTCCACGCTCATCGAGCTCGGCCGGGTGCAGGAGGCTCTCGACTTCGCGGTCAAGGATGAGCAGGAGTCGCAGCGCCTGACGGATTCCTTCGTCGCCTCCCTCGACGAACCATTCATCACCGCACTCATGATCGGCAAAGCCGCGCAGGCCCACGAACGCGGCATCGAACTCACCGTCACCGCCACCGGCGAACTCCCTCCAGAACGACTCGATGCCCGCGACCTCGTCACCGTCGCCGGCAACCTCCTCGACAATGCCTTCGACGCCGTCGCCGACGCGGACGAGAAGCACGTGTGGGCGGACTTCGTCGCCGCGGACGGGGAGCTCATCATCACCATCGCGGACTCCGGTGCCGGGATTGCGGGCGACGACATCGAGGCGCTCTTCCACCTCGGCGCCTCGGCGAAACCCGAGGCCGCACGCGTGGGACGGCACGGATTCGGACTCGTCTTGGTCCGGCAGGCGGTGAGCCGCCTCGGCGGGCAGATCGATGTCGACTCCGATGGCGGCGCGATCTTCACGATCACGCTCCCGCTGGGGGACACGGACGGGGCCGGCGACTACGATTCTGCCAGGGAGCCCACCACGGACGGTGAGGGTGCGAGCCAGGATCGGGCGGAAGGAGACTCACGTGAGCGATGATGCCGCGCTGCGGGTCCTCATCGTCGAAGACGATCCGATGACGGCGCAGGCGCACGCGGACTTCGTGGCCCGGGTGCCCGGGTTCGACGTCGTCGGAACGTGTCTGGGTGGGCACGAGGCGATCGAGCGCTTCGACGAACTCGCCGCGGCCGGCACCCCGGTCGACATCGTCCTCCTCGACATGAACCTCATGGATTCTCATGGCCTCGAGGTGGCTGGGCGGCTGAACTCGCGCGGTCAGGACGTCGACATCATCGCGATCACCGCGGTGCGGCACCTGCAGGTCATCCGGTCGGCGATCTCGTCGGGCATCACCCAATACCTCATCAAGCCATTCACCTTCGCGTCGTTCCGGGAGAAGCTGGAGAACCAGCGGGAGTTCCGGCGCGGACTCAGCGGATCGGGTTCGTTGGCGACCCAGGCTTCGGTGGACAATGCGCTCTCAGCTCTGCGGTCGGTGTCGTCGACGACCCTGCCGAAGGGACTCATCGCCGAGACCTTGGAGGCCGTGTCCGCGTTCGTTCGCGATTCCACGGTTCCGGTCTCCGCCACCGAGGTGGGGCGTCGGCTTGAACTGTCTCGCGTGACCGTCCGCCGGTATTTGGAGCACCTCGTCTCGACGAAGCAGGCGATCAAGCAACCTCGGCACGGGACTCCGGGGCGGCCGGAGTACGAGTATCGGTGGGTGTGAGGGGCGGTGTCCGGGGCGCTGAAGAACCGGTGGTCCGCGCTCTACCGCAAGCTCGGCGTGCGCAGTCGCGCCGAAGCCGTGGCGCACGTCCACCGGCAGCGGTAGGGAGTGAGTCGCCCCGGCGAAAGAGTCCTACCCGGGCGCCGCTTCAACCGGGGGAGAGGAATTCCGACAGGCGGTTCAATGTGGCGGCCTCGAGCGAATAGTACGACCAGACTCCGCGCTTCTCACGGTGCAGGATCCCGGCATCGACGAGGATCTTCAGATGGTGGGAGACGGTCGGCTGGCCGAGACCGACGGGTTCGGTGAGATCGCAGACGCACGCTTCCTGCTGCTCGTGCGCGGCGACGAGGGAGACCAGCCGCAGCCGGGTCGGATCGGCCACTGCTTTGAGGATGCGCGCGAAATCCTGGGCGTCATCGAGACTCAACGGCGAGACGGTCAGAGACGGGCAGCAGACGTCCGCATCGGTCCGAGGGGGCGCGGGTTGTGTGGTCACTCTTCCATTATGCCCATACATTGACATTTGTCGATGTCTTGTGGTCCTATCGTATCGATGAACTTCAATGTGCCGATACATGACGATGGTGCTGGCACGATTCGCACCTCGAGGGGGACCATGCATTCCACGGCGACTGCCAACGCTGAATCGCCGGTGGCGGCGAAGATGTCGACGCTGGACCGATTCCTGCCGCTGTGGATCATCGGTGCCATGGCCTTGGGCCTGGTGTTGGGCAGGCTCGTGCCCGGTCTCGCCGAGGCTCTGGACTCGGTCAGGGTCGCCGACGTCTCCCTGCCGATCGCCATCGGCCTCCTGGTGATGATGTTTCCCGTGCTCGCCAAGGTCCGGTACAACGAGACCGGGCACGTGCTGGCCGACAAGAAACTCATGGTCACCTCCTTGGTCATCAACTGGTTGGCAGCTCCGGCGTTCATGTTCGCGCTCGCCTGGCTGTTCCTTCCCGACCTGCCCGAATACCGCACCGGACTGATCATCGTCGGGTTGGCCAGGTGCATCGCCATGGTCCTCATCTGGAACGACCTGGCGTGTGGCGACCGCGAGGCCGCCGTCGTGCTCGTGGCCATCAACTCCGTGTTCCAAGTTCTCGCATTCGGTCTCCTCGGCTGGTTCTATCTGCAGTGGCTGCCGAATCTGCTGGGGCTGCCGACGACGAGCAGCGAGTTCTCCTTCTGGGCGATCACCGCGAGCGTCCTCGTCTTCCTCGGAATCCCGCTTCTCGCCGGCTTCCTCACACGCACGGTGGGAGAGAAGGCGAAGGGGCGTCAGTGGTATGAAGATCGCTTCCTCCCGAAGGTCGGGCCGTGGGCGCTGTACGGACTGCTGTTCACCATCGTCGTGCTCTTCGCCTTCCAAGGTGACGAGATCACCTCTCACCCGGGCAATGTCGCCCGCATCGCCCTGCCTCTGCTCGTCTACTTCGTCGTCGTCTTCGCTGTCGGGATGGTCATCGGCAAGGCATTGAACCTGGGCTATGAGAAGACGACGACCTTGGCATTCACCGCTGCCGGCAACAACTTCGAACTTGCCATCGCAGTGGCGATCGGGACGTACGGCGTCGCCTCGGGGCAGGCGCTCGCCGGAGTCGTCGGCCCGCTCATCGAGGTGCCCATCCTCGTCGCCCTCGTCTACGTCGCGCTCTGGGCGCGACCCCGTTTCTTCCCCTCGCCGTCTGTTCAAGGAGCGAATCGAGCATGAGTCCCACACCAGCGCCTGAGCCGAGTGTCCTCTTCGTCTGTGTGCACAATGCCGGCAGATCCCAGATGGCGGCCGGATTCCTCCGCGAACTGGCCGGAGGATCAATCGAAGTGCGGTCCGCCGGCAGCGCACCGGCCGAGTCGATCAATCCCGTCGCCATCGATGCCATGCGGGAGCTCGGCATCGACATCACCCGCAACAGTCCCACTCTGCTCGACGCAGATACCGTGCGCACCTCCGACGTCGTGATCACGATGGGCTGCGGCGATGCGTGCCCGATCTTCCCCGGCAAACGGTACGAAGACTGGGTTCTGGACGATCCTGCAGGTCAGGGCCTGGAGTCGGTGCGCCGAATCCGTGATGAGATCCGGACCCGAGTCGAAGCCCTCATCGTCGATCTCGCCCCCGACGCAGGGACGAAATCCACACAGCCGACGACCACGTCGGACCCCATCGCCGAGGCGGCTCCCAATGACTGATTTCGCGCTCGCAGATCTGCCGGTCGCCGTGATCGGTTCCGGTCCCGTCGGCCTCGCGGCCGCGGCCCAGCTGGTCCGACGCGGGATCCGACCGCTCGTCCTCGAAGTGGGGTCCTCCGTTGCGGCGGCAGTGGCCGAGTGGGGTCATATCGGGTTGTTCTCACCGTGGAAGTACAACATCGACGTCGCGGCCCGCGGCCTGCTGGCGCCCGCCGGCTGGCAGGAACCCGACGGCGAGCACCTGCCCACCGGCGACGAGCTCATCCGGGACTATCTCATTCCGCTGGCCGAGACAGATGAACTCCGGGACGCCATCCTCACCGATACCGGGGTTGTGGCAGTGAGCCGAGTCGGAATGGACCGGACGGGCACCGCGCAGCGTGAATCGACTCCCTTTCTTGTTCGCACTCAGAACTCCGATGGAACTACGGCGGACTTCCAGGTCAGGGCGGTCATCGACGCTTCGGGGACATGGGAGACCCCGAATCCGATCGGGCAGTCCGGGCTCGCAGCGCCCGGCGAAGTCGAGGCTCGTCGCAGCGGGTTCGTCACCTCGCCTCTGCCCGATGTGACCGGCCGTGAACGTGAGCATTTCGCCGGGAGGCGGACTCTTGTCGTCGGTGGAGGGCATTCGGCGGCGAACACGCTCTTGGCACTGGCGGAGCTGCGTGCGGAAGTGCCGGGCACGCGAATCGGCTGGGTGCTCAGGCGCGCAGACCCGGCATCCGTCTACGGTGGGGAGGACCAGGACGGTCTGCCGGCTCGTGGAGCCCTGGGCGCGCGGCTCCGCCGTCTTGTCGAAGACGGAGCAATCGACGTTCATGCCTCTACGACGATCACCGGGTTCGCCGCCGACGGTGGTGGCACCGTGGCTGCCGAGACCGGCGGTGAGCCGGTGACGCTCCACGCCGATCGGGTCGTCCCGGCCACCGGCTTCCGTCCGGACTTGGGATTCCTGCGTGAGATCCGGTTGGACCTCGACCCGGTTGTCGAAGCTCCGCAGCAGTTGGGGCCGCTCATCGATCCCGAGTATCACAGCTGCGGAACGGTCCCTCCGCATGGAGCCCGGGTGCTGGGGCATCCGGAGCCGGATTTCTACATCGTGGGCATGAAGTCCTACGGGCGAGCCCCGACGTTCCTCATGTACACCGGCTATGAGCAGGTCCGTTCCGTCGTCGCAGCGATCGCAGGGGACCTGGAAGCTGCAGACCGAGTCGAGCTCGTCCTGCCGGAGACCGGCGTGTGTTCCGCTGACATCGGATCTTCGTGTGATGCGCCTGCCAATAGACCCGGTTTTGTCGACTTGGCCGCAGCCGACGTGCCGGACGCAGTTCGAGCACCGGGCGCTGCCGACGTCGCCGGTGCACCGGACGCAGCCGACAGCGTCGACGTCGCCGGTGTACCGAACGCCGGCGGATGCTGCGGACCTGCGGAACCGGTTGTGATCGGGATCCCCACGGGGACAGAACACGGGCGATCAGGAGAGAGCGGGAACGGCTGACCCGCGGGCTCGGCTTCCGCTGCCACGGCGGGCTGACTCGTCGGTTCGGCATGCGCCGCCACGGCTGACTCGCCGGTTCGGCTTTCGCCGCCTCAGCGGTAGGTGGCGTTCTTCGGATCCTGGTGGCCGTGGTCGTTGAACGAGATGAGGCTGGTGCCGCCTCGGCCTGTGATGATCTTCGTGATGCCGGTGTTGATGGTCACTCGGTTGAAGGCCATCCACTGGTCGAAGCCGCCGCCGATCAGGCGAGCCGCGGTCCACGCGATGGCGCCGGCGCTTGAGACGACGATCGTCGACTGTCCCGACTCCATGGCTGCGACCGCATCATCGAGGGCCCGTTCGACGCGTGACGTGAACTGGTTGTAGGTCTCCGTGTAGTCCTCGTCGTGCTCACCCGAGGCCCACCGGGCGGCACCGCGTTCGAGTTCTCCCTGGAAGATCTTCGAATCGTGCTGAGCGCGGGGGTCGAGATCTTCGAGCACGCCGGTGAGTTCCCATGCGGCATATTCGTTCCAGCCAGCGTCGACGTGGGCGTCCATATCGCGGCCGAGTCCTGCAAGGAGGCCCTCGGCGGTCTGGCGCTGCCGCAGCATCTCACCGTGGATGATGCGATCGGGTTCGAGTCCTTGTGAGGCGAGGAAGCGACCGGTGATGCGGCTCTGCTCCTTGCCGAGGTCGGACAGTCGATCATAGTCATCGGTGCCGAACGAAGCCTGTCCGTGCCGAACCAGATAGAGCACACTCATCTATTCCTCTTTCTCCAGGCGTCGGCGGAAACGTGTCCGATCTCCACCTGTCTCTGAGCGATCGTTCAATTGTCATGAGTCTACGTGCCCGGACGGTTGGGTGCCTTCCATCCGATTGAACTGCAGCGGCCCCACCTGCAATGACGTCAGAGGCTCCGCGGCGCGTCATCAGAACGGTGGGGGATCGACTCCGAGGTCGTGTTCCCAGTTCACCGTCTTGGAGACGAAACGGTGGTCCCAGGGGTCGTCGGACCCAGCGTTCTTGGAGCCGGCAGCGTCCTCAGACTGCGCATTGATCTCCGAGTCGCTGATGCTCGAGCCAGTGTTGGTCAGAGTGCCGGGTTTGTCGAGCCCGTTCGGGTCGACGTCGATATCGTCGATGTCGAGACCTGCGAGACGCGCCCATTTGACGACTCGGGCATACTTGGCGTTACCGGTCAGCTGCTTCCGGGCCATGGGTTCGCTTCCCGCGGGGAGGCACGGCTGGAAGACAGAGTTCTCCCAATCGAGGCAGCGTGCAAGCCGCAGCCGCCTGATTTCTGCCTGCTGCTCCCGATACGCCTCCGACAGTCGCCGCTGTCGGGCTTCGCGTTCCTCTCGCTGGCGCCTCTCTTCGTCGCGCCGGCGCTTCTCTTCGTCGCGCTGACGAATCGTCGACTCGCCAGGCATGAGTTCGAGCACCCTCGGTGCTGGCGGGACCATCGACCAGGGCAGTTTCCACCGCTTGAGACCCAGTCGTCCCAAGGCATCGAATTCGAGCGTCTGTGCAACGTTGATCGGCTGGCCGGGCGCCGACACAGTAGTCGTGATCCCGTGCTTGAACTCGTAGTCGAGCTCACCGGATTTGGGCATAGTGACCCGAAGGCGACCGGCGGTCTTCAACGCATGATGTTTCTTGCACAGAGGATGCAGGTTTCCGAACCGAGTGAGACCGCCCTTGAGCGGATTCAGGTGGAAGAACGGAACGACATGGTCGATCTCCGACTTCTCAGCCCGACGAACACAGCCGGGAACGGTGCACACGGTCCACTGCTCGACCAAGGTCTTCCGAAGATCCCTGGGGACCTGGTAGGTGGTCGCTTTGGCGTCGATGGGAGTGCCGGTGCCGGGGTCGGTGAGAATCCGTTGGATGCTCTTCGAGCGGCCGGCGATAGTGCGGGCCACCTCGGCGGGTACAGGCGAGCCGTCGGCAAAGGTGCCGGGCAGGTCCGAATCTTCGGTAAGGGTGAGGAAGGGAACGGTCACCACGGTGGCGGCCTGATGCGACAGCCACCACGAATTGGTGGGCATGCGCAGCTTGACGACATATTCAACGGGGCCGTCAGAGTCCGGGCCTTCGACGCTACAGTCGGGGCGGAAAGCCGAACCGTCGGGTCGGTTGGCGACAGAGAATCCGTCGGATGAATCCGTTAAGCCAGCGGCCGAGCTCCGGCCGGACGACTCTGTGGTGTCGTCAGCTGAACCCGAAGCAACGTGCTTCGCGAAGTCGGCGACAGTGTCGTCGGAGTCCATATCCGGAATGAGCTCGCCGTCGGTGTCGAGCAGCGACTTCTCTTCCGCGGTTTGGATACCCGTGATCGGGTCGACCGAAATGACTTTGACCTTGAGTTCCGGGACAGGCCGGATGAACAGATCGTACTCGAGCTGAGAGATGGAGCGGTCATCGCTGATCTCAACGCCCACAGGCAGATTGAACGCCGACTTGTTCTTTCCATGCACGGCCAGCGCCATGCCCTGGATTCGGTTGTAGCAGGCGAAGATCTCCGCTGAAGGCCCGCTGACGGTCAGGCAGGCCGAGCCGTCCTTGTAGCCTTCGACATCGACGCGGCGACGCTTGGTGGCGAGTTCGGTGTTGTCGACCGGCGGAACGAGCAGGGCGATCATCTTCGCCAGATCCCGGCGCAGGGTCTCGCAGGTGATATCGGCGCGCCTCGCGGCCAGGAAGATGTCGAGCTTCGGAAGGAAGTCGAACGCGACATCAGCACACTGGCGGGCGACCACATCGACATGTGCTTGAGTGAACTCCCCGGCGCGGACACGGTCAGCGAAGCGCGGCAGACCATAGAAGATCGTCATCGCGCCGGTGAGCTGACGGTAGGTACGGGCAGTGTTGGTCCCCAGCACCGTCGAGATCTCGACGAGGTCCTCAGCGTCGACATTGTCATAGACCCATTTCGAGAAGCAGATGCCCTCATCGAGCTCGGGGAACTCGGGCAGCGCCTTCGCCTCGGGCTCAGTCGCCTTGCGCAACTGTTCGCGGGCGAAGTCGGCGTCATAGAGCACAACTGTCGCGGAAGGGGAGCCGCCGGTGCTGGTCGTGTCGTCCGTGGGCGACGACGCGCCGTTGGACGAAGACGCGCTCTTGGTTGACGACGCGCCCTTGGGTGAGGACTCCGACTTCTCCGCAACGCCGAAGACGGTGTTCTCTTCGGACTCTTTGGCGCGGCGTTCGAAGGATGCGGAGATCGTTTCGCAGCGAAACGGTTCGGAACCTTCGGGCACGGGTAGTTCGAGGGCGATGAAGACCTGTTCCAAGACAACTGAGGAGACTGACTCGAGGAGGGAGAAATGGGCGCGGTCGGAAGCGACGGCATTCTCGGCGAAGCGAGACATGCTGGATTCGAAGCGGACGGCGAATCGTGGTGACGGCGACGTCTGTGCTGCGCCCGGCTCTTCGGCCTGCCCGGGGGCCGAACGGTTGGTGGTGCCCTTCATTGCGTTTTCACCTGCCTCGGACTTCGTTGTCGGGAGTGGTGCTGATTGGAAAAGCTATTAACTCTATGGTAAGCGTCCAAACGGATAGTCACAATAGAAAACAAAGAAAAGATTCGAATATGTTTCGAGGAGAGATCGAGGAAACTTTGATTACCTCACCATCTTTGCATTCGGCACTGACATGAGGGCCTTGGATTTCATCGTTGCCGGTCAGGCATGGTTTCTGCATGGGTGCGGCACCTGGGTGAGGATTGCGGGGAAGGCCCGCTGCGATTCGGGGGCGGATAAGCCTCCTCGGCGCTGATCCGTCGCGGCCACGGAATGAGTCGGCCACCGGGATGTGCCGCCTCGGCGCTGACCCGGCGCAGTTTCGAAATGGGTGGGCGCATCAATGACGCGCTGCCTCGGTGAGGCCGAAGGCCACGGCCCTCCCGCCGGGTCCAAAGGTCTGGAGAACATGCCACCGGAACGGCGGGGCAGCCTCGGTGGGGGGCGGATTTTAGAGTGAAACGGGTCACAGCATCGGTTATGATGATCGGGTTGCCGGATGCGACCCATGAGGTCGGTACTCGCCTCATGCGAGCCGTATCCGCACTGCGCGCAACCGCGTCGCCCTTCACCTAGGGTCATGTCGCGGGTCGCGTCGACGTCACCGCGCCATCCTTCACTGGTGACCAGTTCTTCGCCCAGACCATCGCCGGCGCTCACGGTCGACTGTGTCCGCGCCGGCCGACGGCCAGACGATCACTGCCGGCTGCACCGATGATCCGATCATCGAACGGAGTGCTCGCTCGACCGAGAACTCACGAGCCCAGCAGGCTCACCAACCGCCGCCGCATCAACCACGAGGATCAACCATGACGACCACCGCTCACAACTCAGCCGCCTCCGACCAGGGCTCGAAGGGCCCGATCACCGACGCCGAGATCTTCGAGGCGCACGAAGGCGGCAAGCTCTCCGCCGAGCTCACCTCACCGCTCCAGACCCAGCGCGACCTCTCGATCGCGTACACCCCCGGCGTGGCCAAGGTCTGCACCGCGATCAAGGACGAACCGCAGCTGGCGCGCACGCACACGTGGACCGGCCGGCTCGTCGCGGTCATCTCTGACGGGTCGGCTGTGCTCGGCCTCGGTGACATCGGTCCGGCCGCCTCGCTGCCGGTGATGGAGGGCAAGTGCGCCCTGTTCAAGTCCTTCTCCGGGCTGAATGCGATTCCGATCGTACTCGACACCAATGACACGGACGAGATCGTCGAAACCATCGTCCGCATGGCCCCGACCTTCGGAGCGATCAACCTCGAGGACATCTCCGCTCCGCGCTGCTTCGAGATCGAGGATCGGGTCAAGGAAGCCCTCGACATTCCCGTCATGCACGATGACCAGCACGGCACCGCCGTCGTCGTTCTCGCCGCACTGACCAACGCTCTGCGCGTGGTGAAGAAGTCCTTCGAATCCGTCCGCGTTGTCGTCTCCGGTGCCGGAGCTGCCGGTGTGGCCGTGGTGAAGATCCTCGCCGACGCTGGTGTCAACGACATCGTCGTCCTCGATTCCAAGGGCGTCGTCGAGTCCGGCCGCTCAGATCTGACCGAGACGAAGCAGTTCCTCGCCGAGTCGACGAACCCGCGCGGATTCGCTGGTGGGATCGGCGAGGCCCTCGACGGTGCCGATGCCTTCATCGGCGTCTCCGGCGGCACCATCGACGAGGCGCACCTGGCCAACATGGCCGACGACGCGATCATCTTCGCTCTGTCGAACCCCAACCCCGAGGTGGTCCCCGACGTCGCCGCCAAGTACGCCACCGTGGTGGCCACCGGGCGCAGCGACTTCCCGAACCAGATCAACAACGTCCTCGCGTTCCCCGGGATCTTCCGCGGCGCGCTCGACGCTGATGCGTCCGAGATCACCGACGATATGAAGCTCGTCGCTGCCCGTGCGATCGCCGATCTCGTCGGCGATGCCCTCGAGCCCGGCTACATCGTGCCCGGCGCGCTCGATTCCCGCGTGGCCCCGGCCGTCGCCGAGGCGGTCGAGAAGTCCGCGCTCGAGGCGATGGCCGAGCGCTGAGGTTCACATGCGCCGCCGAGGTTCGCATGCGCCCGCCGAGGTTCGCATGCGCCCGCCGAGGTTCGCATGCGCCCGCCGAGGTTCGCA
>NZ_JBQDYQ010000037.1:0-264 GCF_052105255.1 Brevibacterium sp. | reverse complement strand
TGCGTCAGCTGGTGTCCGCTGACGTCAGCTGAGGTTTGGATAGGGCAGGGCCTGCGGGCCGACTGTTGAATCCGAACGGCACTGAGGGGCGGGTGAAGAAAGATCTTCACCCGCCCCACAGTTGTTATTGCGGCCGGAGGCTGTGGCTCGCGCCGGCGCGCCGGAGCCAGTCAGCCGCCGGAGGGCTGCCGCCGACTCCCGGCAGCCGAGTTGCCGCTCAGTCGTCGGTGACGGTGATGGTGACGTCGATGTTGCCGCGGGTGG
>NZ_JBQDYQ010000036.1:0-31406 GCF_052105255.1 Brevibacterium sp. | reverse complement strand
GGGTGCGCCGGCTCGAATTCGCGTGGGCCGGTGACCGCGGTGCGCTCATCGTCCGTGGTCGGCCCACCGCGCAGGTCCTCGACGCAATCGAAGCCTGGCTGCCGACCTCCTTCTCACTCCTCGCCGAGGCGACCGGACCGGAGCAGAGTCATGGTCGTGGTCGCGGGGGTCGTCCCCGCGGTCGGGGTCGCGCTCATGCGCCGGCTCCCGCCCTGCGCGTGATCCGTGGAGACCACACCCTGACCGAAACGGTCGACGGTCGTGACTTCGCCGTCGGCGCCGACGGCTTCTGGCAGGTCCATCGGGATGCGGCTGCACTGCTCAGCTCGGAGGTCGTCAGAGCACTGCCTGCCGAGGTCGAGGCGATCACCGACCTCTACTGCGGGGTCGGGCTCCTCGGCATCACTGCTGCCCGGGCCACCGGAGCGCCTCTGTTCGGAGTCGAAGGGGTGGAGACAGCCATTGCTCATGCTCGAGACAATGCCGCCGATCTCGAGTCCCGATTCCTCGCTCTCAGCGTGGATCGAGCCCGACTGCCCGATTCGGACGTCATCATCCTCGACCCGCCACGGGCGGGCGCCGGGAGGAAAGCTACCTCGGCGATCATCGAATCAGCGGCGAGCACCGTGGTCTACGTGTCCTGTGACCCGGCCACGCTGGCCCGGGACCTCGCCGCTCTCACAGGCGGGGGATTCGCGGTCGAGAGCCTCACCGGATTCGACCTCTTCCCGCTGACCTCGCACCTGGAGACCGTGACAGTCCTCAGGCGGTGACTGAGCGGTGACCTCAGGCGGTGACCGGGCGGCGGGGGAGGAGGACGAGCGCGATGAGGGCGATGAACGTCGTGAGGAAGCCCCACAGCCCCCACCAGCCGCTCGACCGGCCCTTCTCCTTCGCGAATGAGCTGCAGACGACGGCGAAGATGATGCCGACGAGCAGTGCGCCGAAGCCGAATCCGGCGCCTAGGATGAACGGATCCATGGGATCTCCTCGGTGGTGACACGCTGGTGCGACGCCTCGTGTGACTGTGCTTCT
The DNA here is from genome assembly GCF_052105255.1 of Brevibacterium sp. Taxonomy (NCBI): domain Bacteria; kingdom Bacillati; phylum Actinomycetota; class Actinomycetes; order Micrococcales; family Brevibacteriaceae; genus Brevibacterium; species Brevibacterium sp. The sequence continues at coordinate 30,371 of NZ_JBQDYQ010000036.1, read as the reverse complement.
CAGGCTGGGCCGCCAGGCCCGGCCACGGCCCTGGTGATGCCCGCACGAGGACGTGCGGAAAACTCGATCGAAGGGCGCCGTTCCTCCGTGTGCCATGGTGGTCAAAGCCCCTCAAATGCGATAGAATTTATCTTGACGTCAAGATACTTTTGGAAACATATGTGTCGCGTAAATCGGTGCGCGATGCAAGGGTCCGACCGTCGAGTCGGACGGGCCCGGTTTCGTGGATGAGTATCGGATGAAACAGGAGAATCACGATGAGCAACGTCGATACGTTCAAATCGAAGAGCACCCTGACCGTAGGCGATAAAGATTACGAGATCTATCGTCTGGACCAGGTCAAAGGGTCGGAGAAGCTTCCCTTCAGCCTCAAGGTGCTGTTGGAGAACCTGCTGCGCACGGAAGACGGCGCCAACATCACTTCGGAACATATTCAAGCCCTCGGCAGCTGGGACCCCAATGCCGAACCCGATACAGAGATCCAGTTCACCCCGGCCCGCGTGGTGATGCAGGACTTCACCGGCGTGCCCTGCATCGTCGACCTCGCCACCATGCGCGAAAAGGTCGTCGAGCTCGGCGGCAACCCGGATCAGGTCAACCCGCTGGCTCCGGCCGAGCTGGTCATCGACCACTCGGTGCAGATCGACCGCTTCGGCACCGCCGACGCCGTCGAACTCAACATGGACATCGAATACCAGCGCAACGGTGAGCGCTACCAGTTCCTGCGCTGGGGCCAGACCGCATTCGAAGACTTCAAGGTCGTGCCTCCGGGCATGGGCATCGTCCACCAGGTCAACATCGAGCACCTGGCTCGCGTGGTCATGCCGCGCGAGGTCGACGGAGTCCTCCGGGCCTACCCGGACACCCTCGTCGGCACCGACTCGCACACCACGATGGTCAACGGCCTCGGTGTGCTCGGTTGGGGCGTCGGCGGCATCGAGGCAGAGGCCGCCATGCTCGGCCAGCCCGTGTCGATGCTCATCCCGCGCGTCGTCGGCTTCAAGCTCACCGGTGAGATCCCCTCGGGTGTCACCGCAACCGACGTTGTGCTCACGATCACCGATATGCTGCGCCAGCACGGCGCCGTCGGCAAGTTCGTCGAGTTCTACGGCAAGGGCGTCGCCGAGGTGCCGCTGGCCAACCGCGCGACCATCGGCAACATGAGCCCCGAGTTCGGTTCGACCGCCGCGATCTTCCCGATCGACGAAGTGACCATCGACTACCTCAAGCTCACCGGCCGCTCGGATGAGCAGATCCAGCTCGTCGAGGACTACGCCAAGACGCAGGGACTCTGGCACGATCCGGAGAACGAAGTCGAGTACTCCGAGTACCTCGAACTCGACCTGTCCACCGTGGTGCCTTCGATCTCCGGACCGAAGCGCCCGCAGGACCGTATCGAGCTCTCCGACGCCAAGAACCAGTTCGCCAAGGACATCCACAACTACGTCGCTCCCGGCGAGGAGTCGAAGTCCGTGGACGTCAGCACCGCCGACGGACGCAACTTCGAGCTGGCCAACGGTGCCGTGGCGATCGCGTCGATCACCTCCTGCACCAACACCTCGAACCCCTCGGTGATGATGGCCGCCGGCCTGCTGGCACGCAATGCCCGCAAGCGCGGACTCAACTCGAAGCCGTGGGTCAAGACCTCGATCGCACCGGGGTCGAAGGTCGTCACCGAGTACTACAACAAGGCCGGCCTCATCGAGGACCTCGAAGCGCTGAACTTCTACATCGTCGGCTACGGCTGCACCACCTGCATCGGCAACTCCGGTCCGCTGGACGCGGAGATCTCGAACAGCATCCAGGACAACGACCTCTCGGTCACCGCAGTTCTGTCGGGCAACCGCAACTTCGAGGGCCGCATCAGCCCGGACGTGAAGATGAACTACCTCGCTTCGCCTCCGCTGGTCATCGCGTACGCCCTGGCCGGCACCATGGACTTCGACTTCGAGAACCAGCCCCTGGGCAAGGACGCGCAAGGCGTCGACGTCTACCTGGCCGACCTGTGGCCTTCGCCTGACGAGGTCGAGTCTGTCATCGCCGATTCGATCTCGACCGATATGTTCGACAACGAATACGGTCGCATCTTCGACGGTGACGAGCGCTGGCAGCAGCTCGACACCCCCGAAGGCAAGGTCTTCGAGTGGGACGACGAGTCGACCTACGTGCGTAAGCCCACCTTCTTCGACGGCATGGGTCTCAAGCCCGAAGCCGTCAAGGACATCAAGGGCGCCCGCGTGCTCGCGAAGCTCGGCGACTCGGTGACCACCGACCACATCTCGCCCGCAGGTTCCTTCAAGGCCGACACCCCGGCCGGCAAGTACCTCATCGAGCACGGCGTCGAGCGCAAGGACTTCAACTCCTATGGCTCGCGCCGCGGCAACCACGAAGTGATGATCCGCGGAACCTTCGCGAACATCCGTCTGCAGAACCAGCTCCTCGACGGAGTCCAGGGTGGCTTCACCCGCGACTTCTCGCAGGAGGGCGGACCGCAGACGACGATCTACGACGCCTCCGTGAACTACCAGGCCGCAGGCACCCCGCTGGTCGTCCTCGGTGGCAAGGAGTACGGCTCGGGATCCTCGCGTGACTGGGCTGCCAAGGGCACGAAGCTGCTCGGCGTCGAGGCCGTCATCACCGAGAGCTTCGAGCGCATCCACCGCTCGAACCTCATCGGCATGGGCGTTCTGCCGCTGCAGTTCCCCGTCGGTGAATCCGCTGATTCGCTCGGACTCGACGGTACCGAGATCTTCTCCATCGAAGGCGTCACGGAGCTCAACGAGGGCACGACCCCGGCGACCGTCAAGGTCACCGCCGAGAAGGCAGACGGCACGAAGGTCGAATTCGACGCCGTCGTCCGCATCGACACCCCGGGTGAAGCCGACTACTACCGCAACGGCGGCATCCTGCAATACGTGCTGCGTCAGCTCGCAGAAGCCTGATCGCAGGAGACAGGGCCTGAGCGGCGACTTCGCCGCACCAGGCTGAGCTGTGAGTCTGCGACTCGCGGCAACCGGTTCGCGCTGAAGCGCTGAGCCGAAACTGGTCGAAGGCCGGTGGGATTCTTCCCACCGGCCTTCGTCGTCCCCGGATGCGTGCGACGGTGCCGTTGATCGAGCATCCCTCACCCGTCGCGTCCGACAGACGGTTCGGCATCCGTCACCGTTCGTGACAGATCACAACACAACAGATCACCTCGTTGCAGCGGTGCGCTGTGCGGCGGACGGTGAGGGGTGCATTCGCAATGGGGCGAATTGCCGGCGCCGAGGCGGTGTGACGGGAAGGCTGAGGGCCACTGAAGCGCGGAGATATGCTGCGAAGGGTGAGGGGCACTACAGCGCGGAGATATGCCGCGAAAGGTGAGGTACGCACCGGTGAGCGATAGGATGGGCCGAATGGAATGTGTCCGCCATCGATGTCGTCAGAACTGAGGCCGCATGACCTTTCTCGAATCCCTCGGCTCGCCGGCCGATCTGCGTCGACTCGACGCGTCGGAATGCGACGTGTTGGCCAAAGAGATCCGCGACTACCTCATCACGACCGTGTCCGGCACGGGCGGACATCTGGGCCCCAACCTCGGCGTCGTCGAACTGACCATGGGCATCCACCGCACCTTCGACTCGCCGCGGGACACCATCATCTTCGACGTCGGCCACCAGACGTATGTGCACAAGCTGCTCACCGGCCGCCGCGAAGAGTTCTCCACCCTGCGGCAGCGCGGCGGGCTCTCCGGCTATCCGAGCCGGTCCGAGAGCGATCATGACGTCGTCGAGAACTCGCACGCCTCGGCCTCGCTGTCCTGGGCGGACGGCATCGCCAAGGCCCGCCAGCTGAAAGGCGAGGTCGACCGCCACGTCGTCGCCGTCATCGGCGACGGGGCCCTGACCGGGGGAATGGCGTGGGAAGCGCTCAACACCATCGCCGCCGACACCTCCACCCCGCCCAGGCGGCTGGTCATCATCGTCAACGACAACGGCCGCTCCTACGCCCCGACCGTCGGCGGATTCGCCGCCCACCTCGACGAACTGCGCACCACTTCGAGCTACGAGAGGCTCCTGACGTGGGGCAAAGAGACACTCCGCCAATCCGGCCGACCCGGTCGCGCCGCCTACAGCGCCATCCACGGCGTCAAACGCGGACTCAAGGACATGGTCAGCCCACCCGAGACCGGAATGTTCGACGAACTCGGCATCAAATACCTGGGCCCCGTCGACGGACACGATCAGTCCTCGGTCGACAAGGCCCTCCAGCTGGCCAAGCAGTTCGACGGCGGTCCTGTCATCGTCCACATGATCACGCAGAAGGGCCACGGATTCGACCCGGCCGTCAACGACGACGCCGACCAATTCCACTCCGTCGGCGTCATCGACCCCGTGACAGGCAGGTCGACACCGTCGAAATCGACGTCATGGACCTCCGTGTTCGGCACCGAGATCTGCGCACTCGCCGAGGAACGCGAGGACATCGTCGCCATCACCGCCGCCATGCTCCTGCCCGTGGGACTGGCCAAATTCGTCGCGGAGTTTCCCCACCGCGTCTTCGACGTCGGCATCGCCGAACAGCATGCGGTCGCCTCCGCCGCGGGTCTGTCCTACGGCGGTCTCCACCCCGTCGTGTGCATCTATTCGACGTTCCTCTCCCGCGCCTTCGACCAAGTGCTCATGGACGTCGCCCTCCACCGTCAGGGCGTGACCTTCGTCCTCGACCGCGCCGGAATCACCGGCCCCGACGGAGCCAGCCACCACGGAATCTGGGACATCGCGATGCTGCGCGTCGTCCCCGGACTGCGCCTGGCCGCACCCCGCGACGCCGCCCGGCTGACCGAAGAGCTGCGCGAAGCCGTCACCGTCTCGGACGCCCCGACCGTGGTGAGATTTCCCCGCGGCAGCGTCGGGGCCGATATCCCCGCGCTGAGGCGGCTCGACGACGGCGTCGACATCCTCCGTGAGGCGCCGGCCGGGTCGAAGCCCCATGTGCTCATCGTCTCCGTCGGGCCCTTCGCCACGTTGGCCGGTGACGTCGCCGACCGTCTGGCAGAACAGGGATTGAGAGCGACGATCATCGACCCCAGATGGGTGCTGCCAGTGCCCGCATCCATCATCGACCTCGCGGCCGACCACAGTCTGGTGGCCGTCATCGAAGACGGAGTGAAGATCGGCGGTGTGGGTTCACAGGTCCGCTCCGACCTGCGCGAAGCCGATTCGCGGATCGGGGTGCTCGAACTCGGCGTGCCCGACGAGTTCCTGCCGCAGGGGACCCGTGAAGAGATCCTCGCCGAGGCGGGCCTCGACGTCGACACGATCGTGTCCGAAATCCTCAAGGCCCTGCCCGCGGAGGTGGCCGATCGAGCCGATCAGAGTTCCCGCCGCGCGGTGTGAGTTCTGGCCGGGGGGGAGCCCCGCCAAGGCCTTCTTCAACACGGGAGCACTGAGCTCGATCTGCCAGGGTCGGGCTCCGGCCTCGGCGAGGTAAGCCTCGACATCGACGCTCGACTCTGCGGCCAGCGACTTCACGATAGCCGGCTGGAGGAGCACATCGTGGGGGATCGTCAGCTCTTCGGAGAGCTCCGACATCGCGGCTTTGAGCGCCGCCACCCGCTCCTTGACTTCCGCCGGGTTGAATTCGCTGCGTTTCGGCCGTCCGCGCTCGGACCGTCCCGGCAGCTCTTCGACCCCCAAACGGGAAGCCTTGCGGTAGGCACGGAAGAGTCGGGCGGCCTCGGCGCGGGAGAGTCTGCGCCACTGAGCCAGGATGTCGTCGCTGGACTTCACACCCGACTGTGCGAGAGCGACGAGCTCACGATCGCGCAGGATCTTCGTAGGCGCCAGATCGGCCTCACGGGCCATGGAATCCCGGGCCTGCCAGAGCTCGCGGACCCGGGCGATGTCGCGGCGGGACCTGATCTTCGACAGTCCATGCGTGCGTCGCCACGGCTCATCGAAATGCTTCGGCGTGAAATCGAGCAGGTGCGCGAACTCCTGCTGCGCAAACTCCCATCGGTCCGAATCGAGAAGCTGCTGGTGGAGGATATCGCGGATCGGCAGGAGCACTTCGACGTCGAGGGCGGCATAATTCAGCCACTCCTTCGGCAGCGGACGCGTCGACCAATCGGCGGCCGAATGCTCCTTCGCCAGACGCACGCCGAGGGTGCGTTCGGCGACCGCGGCCAGGCCGAACTTCTCCCACCCGAGCAGCCTGGCGGCCAACTCGGTGTCGAACAGGGCCGCCGGGCGCATTCCGCGCTCCTGCAGGCACGGCAGGTCCTGCGTCACCGAATGGATGACCCACTCGTCGGAGCCGAGAGCCGGGTTGAGGTCGCTGAGGTCACCGAGCGTCTCGGAATCGAGGAGGAAGGTGCCAGCCCCTTCACGTCGCAGCTGGACGAGAAAGGCCCGCTGCCCGTATCTGATGCCGGAAGCACGTTCGGCGTCGATGGCGATCGGTCCCTCGGCTGCAGCCAGACTGGCGATCGAGGTGGAAAGGTCCTCTGGTGTGTCGACGACGTCGGGGATGCCGTTCGCCGGTGTTTCCAAAAGCGGTAGTTCAGATGTCATCGACGGCGCCCGGGCAGGGCTGTGACTCCTTCAGGAAGTGGTGGCAGTCCGGCGACTGTGCTGAGCAGATCGATCCAGGCCTCGAAGTGATTGCCGATCAGATCCGGCTCGTCAATCACGGGTGTCCACGAGGCGCGCAGCTCCAAGTCTATCGTGGCCGGGCGATCGGCCAAGGTGCCGAAGCTCTCCGACAGCACCCGCGTGGTCGTCCCGCCGGCGGCGAGCACTTGGCAGTCGTTGGAATCGAGGGCATCTTCGAGCCAGCTCCATGCCACATGCCCGAGCATCGTCTCATTGCCGAGTTCGTGTTCGAGCTCGGCCCGAATATAGGAGACCACCCGGAACGACCCCTCCCATTCCTCCGGGGCGGCGGGATCGTAGAGGACGACGATGCGGCCGGTCGCGAGTTCGTCGATGGTTTCGCCGCTGGCCCGCAGGAACGTCTCATCGGCGCTGACCTCGGCACCGAGAGCATAGGAGTAGGGGGCCAGTCTCGCCGGGGCGGGAATCTCGGAAATCGACACGTTGTTCGTGCTGCGCGCCTGACGCAGCACCGACGTCACGGCGGAGAACTCCGCCGGAATGCGATTGAGAGGTGAGGTATTGACCACAGTTGCCACGATAGATCAGCCGTGCGGGCAGAGGAATCATCCACGCCGAGGCGGCCCCGGACATTCCTGCGGCCCGTGTCCTCGGCCGGATGCTGAGACGGCAAGACGGCCCGTCTTGAAACCGCCGTCGAGTGGGCATGAGCGATCGAAGAATGGGAAGATGGCCCCATGACATCACCCCTGTTGGCTGCCCTGCGTTCGGAGCCGGTTTCACACACTCCCGTCTGGTTCATGCGGCAGGCCGGCCGCTCCCTGCCTGAGTACCGCAAGCTGCGCGAAGGCACCCAGATGCTCGATGCCTGCCGCGACCCCGAGATGGTCTCCGAGATCACCCTCCAGCCGGTCCGCCGCCACGGCGTCGACGCGGCCATCTTCTTCTCCGATATCGTCGTCCCGCTCCAGGCCGCCGGAGTCGAGCTGGAGATCGTCCCCGGCGTCGGCCCGGTCATCGCCTCCCCCGTGCGCTCCCGCGCCGATATCGACGCCCTGCCCGGTCTCGATGCCGCCGACATCCCGGACATCGCCGAATCGATCCAGCGGGTGACCGCCGAACTCGGCGAGGCCACCCCGCTCATCGGCTTCGCCGGTGCTCCGTTCACCCTGGCCAGCTACCTCATCGAGGGCGGGCCGAGTAAGAACCACGAGAAGACAAAGTCGCTCATGGTCTCCGACCCTGAGGCGTTCTCGGCCCTGCTGAGCAAGCTTGCGCAGATGTCGGCGACCTTCATCGACGTGCAGCTGAACGCCGGTGCCAAGGCCTTCCAGCTCTTCGACTCCTGGGCCGGCTACCTGGCTCGGGAAGACTACGAGAACCACGTCCTCGAACACTCCACCGCTGTCTTCGACGCATTGACCGGACACGACGTGCCCAGCATCCACTTCGGCGTGCAGACCGGTGAGCTGCTCGGCTCCATGGCACAGGCCGGATCGACGACCGTCGGCGTCGACTTCCGCGTCGATCTCGCCGATGCCGCCACTCGCGTCAATCCCGGTCAGGCACTCCAGGGCAACCTGGACCCGGCCCTGCTCTTCGCCCCGTGGGAGGCGCTGTCCGCCCGCGTCGAGGCGATCGTGCGCAAGGGACTCGAACTCGACCGCGGATTCGTCTTCAACCTCGGCCACGGCGTCCTGCCCGACACCGACCCCGACGTGCCCGGACGCGTCGTCGACCTCGTCCACCGCGTCTCGGCCGAGATCCTCGGCAGCCGCGGCTGATCGAATGACTCGGATCACCGTCGTCGGCGGAGGGATCTCCGGCCTCGTCGCCGCCTATCGTCTCTCCGCCGAGCACCAAGTCACAGTGCTGGAATCCGGCGACCGCCTCGGCGGCTGCCTGAAGCCGACCACGCTCAATGGTGCCGTGCCGGTGGGCATCGACTCGGGAGCCGAAGCGAGCCTCAACCGGCGTCCGGAGACCAAGAGCCTGGCCGTCGAACTCGGCCTCGACTCGGTGTTTCCCTCGGCTCAGCACAGTTCGCAGGTGCTCAGCAGGGGAGACCTGCACGCGATTCCCAAACGGACGATCATGGGGGTGCCCGCCGAAGCGGCCGAGGTCGAATCCCTCATCGGCGCCGAGGCGGCCGCTCGCTTGGCGGCCGAACGGATCACCCCGGCGATCGAGGGTGATGACGTCTCGCTCGGAGACTTCCTGTCCGAGCGCCTCGGCGGCGCCATCGTCGACGACCTCGTCGACCCGCTGCTCGGTGGGGTGTACGCGGGCCGCTGCCGGGACCTGTCCCTGGCCGAAACGGTGCCCGCGCTGCTGCCCGCCGCGGTCGAGGGCACCTCGGTGCTCGGCCTCGTCGCACGGCTCCTCGCCGACCGCGACGCCCAGACCGCGTCGGCAGGGAATCCGGAACCGGTGTTCATGAGCGTCGAAGGCGGAATCAACCGCCTCATCCCGGCCCTGCACGAGGCGATCGTGCTGGGCGGCGGGACGGTCCGCCTCGGTGCTGGTGTCACCGGGATCGACCGTGACGGTGAGAGGTGGACCGTCCGCGGTGAGGGCGACGACATCGAATCCGATGGGCTCGTTCTCACGACGCCCGCGCATGTGACTGCCGGGCTGCTGAGGTCGGTGGCCCCGGAGTCGGCGAGCCGCCTCGGCGAGATTCCCTATGCCTCCACCGCCTTGGTCGCCGCTCTCGTCGATCTCGGGGGAGTCGAGCTGCAGGGTTCGGGGTTCCTCGTGCCTGCGACCGAGGACACGTTCATCAAGGCCTCGACATTCGTGTCGAACAAATGGCCGTGGACGACTGCTCACATCCCCGCGGGGACGGCCCTGGTGCGGATGAGCATCGGACGCTTCGGCGACGGGCCCGAGGTATGGAGCAGGTTCTCCGATGAGGAGATCGTCGGACGCGCCTTCGCCGACTGGCAGACGATCACCTCCCGTCCGGAGTCGCAGCTGCTGGGCTCGGAGGTTCAGCGCTGGGACTCCGCGCTGCCGCAGTACCTGCCCGGCCACGCCGGACGCATCGCCGCCATCGACGCAGAGATCGCGTCGCTGCCCGGCCTCGAACTCGCCGGATCCGCCTATGGGGGAGTCGGCATTCCCGCCTGCATCGCCCGCGCGGACGCTGCGGCCCGGAGACTGAACCGACCTGCAGACGACCACCGTGACACTTCAGAATGAAGAGAAGACAGAAGGAGCAGATATGAGCGAATACACTCAGCCCACCGACGCCCAGATCGAGGAAGCGAACGAGCAGACGCGGTATATCGCCTACTCCGTCTTCGCCTCTGCCGGAGAACTCGGCGATGCCGACCGGAGAGAACTCGCCGATGAGCTGCATGCGGCTCTCGAGCCCCTGGCCGAACGCGGCCTCATCGTGCGCGGAATCTACGACGTCTCCGCCCTGCGCGCCGATGCCGATGTGATGTTCTGGTACCACGCTCCCGAGATCGAAGTCGTCCAGGCCGCGTACTCGGCGATCCGCCGCAGCCTGATCGGCGGAGTGCTCGAACCAGTGTGGTCCGTCGTCGGAATCCACCGCCCGGCGGAGTTCAACAAGGCGCACCTGCCGGCTCTGCTGACCGATCCGGAACCCGGCGATTACATCTGCGTCTACCCGTTCGTGCGGTCTTACGACTGGTACCTTCTCGACCCCGCAGAACGGGCGACGATGCTGCGCGACCACGGCGTGGCCGCCGCCGGGTACAAGGACATCAAGGCGAACACGATCGCCTCCTTCGCACTCGGTGACTACGAATGGCTGTTGTCCTTCGAGGCCGCCGAACTGCACCGCATCGTCGACCTGATGCGGGACCTGCGCAACACCGAGGCGCGCCTGCACGTGCGCGAAGAGGTTCCGTTCTACACCGGACCGCGGCGCGAACTCGTCGACATCATCTCCGACTGGCGCTGACCGAGCGCCGTTGACCCGGCCGGGATTGAGGCAGAGAACAGGTCGCCCGGCCGGGACGGAGGCAGCGAGAACGAGACAGCGAGAAAGGGCCGCTGCACCGAATCGGTGCGGCGGCCCTGCGCATGGTCGGGGAGCGGCCGGGGGCTACCTGCTGCCCTTCTTCACCACATAGGAATGGCCGTTGGCGTCGGTGCGCATCTCCAGCCCCATGGCATCGAGCTGCTGGTGCCGCAGCGTCTCGTCCTCGAAGTATCCGCCGGGGCGAGTGTTGTCGACCTGCGCCGGTCCGACGATCTTGCGGAAGAAGTTGTTGAGCCAGCCCACTCCGCGCTGGGACTGCGGATACTGGTTCTTCTTCCGTGCCGAGTTCTTCTGCTTCTTGTCCTGTTTCCGGTTCGAACCATCGGGGGAAGGCTGCGAGGCGGACGACATAGCGAGGATCCTATCGACGAGGTGCGGCGTGGGCGGGGACTGGGCAGGTTTCACCTTTAGTGTACACTAACCATTAGTGCACTAAGCAATCTTCTAAGAGTGTGCACGCACTGATACCCGACGCGGAGGATCGACGACACACGATGCTGGAATCCGAAGGTTCGACGGAGCCGCTGGACAACCCGCTGGCGCTGGAAAGCCAGATCTGCTTCGCTCTGGCGGTGGCGTCCCGCGGGGTGATCGGCGCGTATCGCTCCGTGCTCGAACCCATCAGTCTGACGCACCCGCAGTATCTGGTCATGCTTGCGCTGTGGCAGCACGAGAAGCTGCCGATGCGCGAGATCGCTCGCTTGCTGCGACTCGAACCCGCCACTGTGTCCCCTCTGGTCAAACGCCTCGAAGCGCTGGACTATGTGACGAAGACGCGCAGCGACAGCGACGAGCGGATCGTCGAGGTCACCCTCACCGACACCGGCCGTGAGCTGCGCAAGACCGCCGAGGCGATTCCCGGGACGATGATGGCCAAGCTCGGCATGGACGTCGACGGAGTGCGTGAACTGCATGCGGTGATGCAGAAGATCATCGCCTCCGTCGATGCCGCCGAGGGCGAGGGCTGATCGGTCAGCCTGCCGGGCGCTCCATGGGGGTGTGCTCGATCCCGTCCTCGTCGAAGCGCGGACCGTTCGGGGCGAAGCCGAGCGACGAGTACAGCCGGCCGAGGTGTGACTGCGCGTTGAGGGTCAGCGGGGCAGTCGACCAGGCGTGGACGATGTCGCTGAGCACTTGGCGGCCCCACCCCTGACCACGGGCGTCGGGGTGGGTGGCGACGCGACTGATGCTGCGTGCTCCCGGCCTGGCCGCCGGTCCATCGGGCAACTCCGCCGGCAGCAGACGGGCATAGGCCCATGGCGAGAGGTCGCGTCCGTGCTCGGCGCCGTGAGTGTCCGACATCGCCGTGGCCGGTCGCGGGTAGAAGAAGTGCAGGGTCTCCGGCAGTGAGTCCACCCCATCGGGGTCGAGGAACACGCACTCCTGTTCGACGACGAAGACTCGGGAGCGCAGCTGCAGAATTCCGTAGAGCTCCGTGGGCCTGAGCTCGTCGAAGGTCTTCACGACGAGTTCGGTCGCCTCGGTGCTCTGAGCGTCCGTCGCCACCTCAGCGCTCCGCAGCGTCGGTGTTGAGCTTCAACGAGATCGAGTTGATGCAGTAGCGCTGATCGGTGGGAGTGCCGTAGCCCTCGCCCGAGAAGACATGGCCCATATGCGAGTCGCAGTTCGCGCAGCGGACCTCGACGCGTTCCATGCCCAGCGAAGTGTCGCGGATGTAGCGGACCCGGTCCTCGGCCAGAGGCGCGTAGAACGACGGCCATCCGCAGTGCGAGGCGAACTTCGTGTCGGAGGGGAACAGGTCGGCTCCGCAGGCCCGACACTGGTACATCCCGGTTGCCGTCTCATCGTTGTACTCGCCGGTGAAGGGACGTTCGGTTCCGCCCTGGCGCAGCACTGCGAATTCCTCGGGAGTGAGCACGTCCTGCCAACGGATCTCCTCAGCCGCGGCCTCCTCGTTCGTCGAAGTTCCAGCGTTGATATCTGATGACTGAGTCATCGTGACCTCCGGTCTCTGTCAGTGACGGTGATTGCGGCGAGGAGGAGAAGATCTCCGCCCCTGGTGAGCGCAACAGCGAGTGACACTCGCTCAGTCGGCACAACAGCGTTTGGTGCCTGATCATTCCGTAGGCAACAATGAACACAGGAGGTTTTCATGGTCCGCGACACGAAGTTCCCCGCCCGCCTGCTTGCCGCCGGTATCGGCGTCGGCGCCGGACTCGGTGCCCTGATCTCTGTGGCGTCGTCGGGCTTGGCCGCCTACTTCGCCCGGAAGATCATCGTTCCTGAGAATGCGCCCGAAGAACTCGACATCCTGCACATCGACGGCTTTCCGCCGAATATGCGCATTCACCTGCCCGCCGATGAGGAGACCACGGTGCCCGGCACCTATGGGCTCTACTTCAATCAGGGGTCGGGGCACGCGGTGATCGGCGACATCGTCGAATACGATCCGCGCTCACGCACCGTCTCCCGGGAGATCCTGTCCGTCACCCGCGGTGATATCCGCCGGGCCTGGCGGGGACGCTGGACCGGCGTCGTCTATCCCGATCCGATCGCGGCCGGCGTGAACTTCGAGGACATCGAGATCCGCTCCGATGCCGGGAGCCTGCCCGCATGGCTGCTGCCGACCGATCATCCCGAGCCTCAGGACACCTGGGCGATCCTCATCCACGGTCGTGCGAGCACCCGCGCCGAAGGTCTGCGAGCAGCCCCTGTGCTCAACACCCTCGGTGTGCCCGCGATCGCCATGTCCTACCGCAACGACGCCGAGGTGCGGGTGGAGACCACATCGCGCTACGGACTCGGCGACACCGAATGGATCGACGTCGACGCGGCCATCGACTTCGCCGTCTCACACGGGGCGAAGAACATCGTGCTCTTCGGCTGGTCGATGGGCGGGGCCATCGCCCTGCAGGCGGCCTCCCGCGGACGCAACCGCAGATTCGTGACCTCACTGGTCCTCGACGGACCGGTCGTCGACTGGGTGAATGTGCTCGATGGGCAGGCGAAGAAGAACCTGCTGCCGACGCCGATCGCCAAACTCACGCTCGAGATGATCACGCAGCCGTGGGCACGGCCGATCACCGGACTCGAGACCCCGCTCGATCTCGATCGCATGGATTGGGTGACCCGAGCAGCCGAACTCGATGTGCCGGTTCTGCTCATCCACTCCGATGACGACGAATTCGTTCCCTCCGGCCCCTCCCACGCGCTGGCAGGTGTCAGACGGGATCTGGTCACCATGCCCTCATACGGCAAGGCCCATCACACGAAGGAATGGAACATCGACCCGGTGCGGTGGGAAGACGATGTCGCGAACTTCCTCGAAGCGAAGATCCTGCCCAAGGACTGATCACGGGGCGCGGGGAGGATCCCGCGCCTCTGTCGTATCCTCAGGCCTGCCCTGCCCTCAGGGCTCGAGAGTGAGTGTGTCCTCCGCCGCCGCGGCCACGGCCTCCTTCGAGTACGGCCACGGTCGATTGACATTGGCGGCCCAATCGTTCGTCTGATCGTCGTAATGCGGGTGGAAGGCATGCCCCGACGCGCCCGTGAGGTTGATCCAGTTCGAGGCGTCGAAGTTCGACAGATCGACCGTCTGACGCATCGACGGCACCCAGTTCGTCTCATATCCGACCGAGGCGTCCCAGCCGGTGGCATGGACGACTCCCGAACCGCCCGAGACCTCGTAGGGGCCGCGGTTGAACAGCTTCTCCACCGGTGTGATCCCGGATTCGCCGAGGCTGGCATTGCGGATCGTCAGTCGGTGCAGGATTCCCCACCGCCAGGTCACGGGCTCCGGTCCCAGCAGGTCCTCCGTCTCCGCCCACGCCGTCTTCATGGCCGTGCGAAGAGCCTCGTCCCGACCTTCGACGCCCTTGCTCGACCACCACCTGGAATCCGGGTCTTCGAGCAGTTCCGAGAGCACGAGGTACCACCGTGAACCGCCGGCGGGGGACACCCCGTCGGGCAGCTTCGAGCTGATCGTCTGCTCGAGCAGCGTCTTCGTGAGCACATTGAAGTAGGCGGCGCCCGCGCTGTTCGCGGAGTCGAAGCCGTTCCAGCTCTTCAGCAGCTTCTTCGCCTCGAGGATGTCCTCGTCACCATAGGAGTGGATCTTCACCGCTTCGGGTACGAGTTTCGCGGCGAACGGATTCTGGTCGTCGTCCTGGATCTCCGCCATGTCCATCGGCCGCAGCTTCCGGCCCTCGTCGACCGCGTCCTTGATGCGTTTCGTGATGCGGCGGGCACGATCTCCATAGTCGAAGTCCCCGCCCAGCTGCACGGTCTCGCCGGGGGCGGCGACCGGGTTGTTCGCCGTGACGATCCATCCGCGTTCGGGGTTGTACAGGTGTGGGAGGTCCTCGAAGTCGACCCAGCCCTGCCAATCCTCGTCGGATTCCCACCCGCGGCGGGGCACGGTGCCGTCGGCTGTGCCTCGGCGTGGGATCATCCCGGGGGCCTGATAGCCGATGTTCCCGGCGACATCGGCGTAGACGAGGTTCTGGGAGGGCACGTCGAACAGGGACGCCGCGTGCCGGAATTCCTGCCAGTTCGTGGCCCTGTTGATGGCGAACACCGCCGAGGCGGTCGTGCCCGGACGCAGAGCCGTCCAATCGAGGGCGAGACCATAGTGCTCCTCGGCCGGTCCCGACTTCGGGTCCTGCGAATCCGCACCGGTCGTCGCATCGAGTGCTTTGCGATACGTGCCGTCGAGCTTCGACACGAGTGGGCCGTTGCGGGTGGAGCGGATGGTGATCTCGCGCGGGTCCTCGCCCGCGACCTCGATCGTCTCCTTGCGCACCTGCAGCGGTTCGTCACCGTCGTCGTGGATGACCTTCCCGTCGCGGATCTTCTCCACCACGAGGTCGGTGACATCTGCGCCGAGGTTCGTCAGTCCCCAGGCGATCGACTGGTTGTGGCCGATGACGACTCCCGGCAGTCCGGAGAAGGAGAAACCGGTGACGTCGAAGGGGCATTCATCGGTGACCTTCTTGCATCGCAGTCCCACCTGGTACCACACCGAGGGCATCGCCGGGGCTAGGTGCGGGTCATTGGACAGCAGCGGTCGACCGGTGTTCGTGTGCTCCCCGGAGATCACCCACGAGTTCGACCCGATATCGTCGCTGTTCTGTCCCAGCATCGGCGGCAGCGATGTGAGCGTATTCCGCAGGTCGAGGAGACCATCGGTCGGGGCGGCCGCCTCGGTGTCGGTGGTCCCCGTTCGGGGAGCCTTCGTGACAGTGCCTCCGGCCTGCGCCTCATCGGCCTCCCGCGTCCGGTCGTCGGTATGGGCCTCGTCGTCGACGT
This sequence comes from Brevibacterium sp., assembly GCF_052105255.1. Classification (NCBI taxonomy): domain Bacteria; kingdom Bacillati; phylum Actinomycetota; class Actinomycetes; order Micrococcales; family Brevibacteriaceae; genus Brevibacterium; species Brevibacterium sp. The sequence continues at coordinate 14,489 of NZ_JBQDYQ010000036.1, read as the reverse complement.
CGTCGCTGCGGTCCTTCGGTGCCTTGTCGCCCGCTCTGCCGCCGAGGATCGTCGGACGCGTGGCATATGGGTAATCCGGATAGAGGTCGCTCATCTGCTCGTCGGTGAGCTCCGAGCTGAGGATCGACCGGTCGATCTCGTCTTCGAGGTTCGATCGCAGATCCCACGCCATGGCCTTGAGCCAGGCGACGCTGTCGACCGGGGTCCATTTCTCGACCTCGGTCCTGCCGGTCTCGAGGCCGAGGACGGCGTATTCGAGGGACAGCTCGGTGGGGGATTTGTCCTCGAGATAGGCGTTGACGCCGTCCGCGTAGGCCTCGTAGTAGCCCAGACTCGTCTTGTCGAGCTTCTTCACCTCCTGCTCGGCGACCTTCCGCCAGCCGAGCGTGCGGATGAAGGTGTCGGTGCCCAGCTGGGATTTGCCGAAGAGTTCGGAGAGTCGTCCCGAGGTGACGTGTCGGCGGAAGTCCATCTCCCAGAACCGGTCCTGAGCGTGGACGAACCCCTGAGCCAGGAACAGGTCGTGGGCGGTTTCGGCCTCGATGGTGGGCACACCCGATTCGTCACGGTGGACGGTGACCGGCGCGTCGAGCCCCGGCAGCGAGATCTCGCCGTCGGTGGTCGGGAAGGACCGACGGACGAGGAACAGTCCGACGAGGGCGAGGATGAGAGCGAGGACGACGACTCCGGCGATGACGCGCAGCAGCACACGAACACTGACCGACATGGTGGAACCGCTGGTTGGGCGGAGCACCTTGAGCAATGCGCTCGATTCCTTCTCATTCTGCGCATCGGGTGCCGCCATGAGTCTCCTTCGGCCGTCCTGGAAGTGTCGGTTCTCAGCAAGTATAGGTGTCAGGAGGCTCGGGTCTGTGGACCTCAGGCGGCCCGGGTCTGTGGACGAAGGTCACGAGGACGACGGAGATCATCATGAGCAGGAACCAGGCCACCAGCTTCGTCAGCGGCACCAGGTGCCAGCCGTCGTCCTGGCTCGGATACAGCCAGGCACCGGCCGCGGTCCCGATGTTCTCGGCCACCCAGATGAAGAAGGCGACGAGGAGAAAGGCCAGCAGCACGGGCATCGTCAGAGTCCTGCGATGGATATGGAAGTGCATGCGGCAGCGGAAGAAGACGATGACGGTGGCCAAGACGAGGAGCAGTCGGAGGTCGACGATCAAGTGGTGGGTGAAGAAGTTGACGTAGATGGAGGCGGCGATGATCACGGTCAGCCACCTCGGCGGGTAATGGCTGAACCGCAAGTCGAAGAGACGGTACACGCGGACGATATAGGAGCCGACGGCGGCGTACATGAACCCGGTGAACAGCGGTACTGCGCCGATGTGGAGGACCCCGCCGGGGGCGTAGTTCCATGAACCCACTGCGGTCTTGAAGATCTCCATGCCGGTGCCGACGATGTGGAAGACGATGATGACGATGAGCTCGCGACCGGTCTCGAGTCGAGCGACGAGCATGCCGATCTGGATGAGCACGGCGAGGATGACAAGGAAGTCGTTGCGGGCGATGGCCGCGTCATCGGGGTAGAGCCACGCGGTGGCGATGATCGCTAAGAGCATGAGAGCACCGAAGAGACACGCCCACGCCTGTTTGATTCCGAAGGCGAGGAACTCCCGTATTCCGGCAGGGACGCGGGGGAGAACGCGGTCGGCGAAGGCGTCGAGGACTGCCTCGAGTCGAGTGAGTTCGCGGCGATCCGCCATCTGCTGAAGCACCCACTTCCGGAAATCTGAGAATAACCTTAAGATAATCCTGCGGTCACACTGGGTGCCCGTAATTCGGCCCCATCCAGTGAGAAGAACGCTCACTTGGTCATGGACGACCTCAAGGACCATAACTGATGAAACCGTTGCCATTCCTCGCCTCGGCACTCACCGGAATTCTCCTCACTGCGACCCTATCGGGACCGGCGCTCGCCGCCACACCGGAAACACACACGAACACGCCCGGCGCTTCTGCCGCCGGCGGTACTCCCTCCGAGAGGACCGTCGATGCCCAGACCGATGAGGTCACGACTCTGCCAGTCGATTCCTCCGACGTCACGATCATCGGTGCCACGTGGGAAGGGGACGACCCCGAACTCGAAATCCGCACTCGTGACGGCAACGGCTGGTCGGCGTGGGAGAGCCTGCCGACCGATGACGGGGGAGGCCCCGACGCCGTTTCCGCAGAGGCCGCTCAGATTCCCGCTGCCTCACACCAGTCGCAGTCCGTTGCCCTTCCGGTGCTCGATTCGGACACTGTCGAGGTGCGCGCCGCAGACAAGCAGGCTGATACCGATGATCTGCAGATCACCCAGGTGTCCACTGCAGTCACCAAGGCTGACGCACAGGTCGCGAATTCCGCTGGGGGAGTGAGCACGCATTCGGCCACGGGACCGGCAGTCGACGCGCAGATCTCGGCCAAGGATCTGCGGGCCAAGATCGTCACCCGCAAACAGTGGGGTGCCGATGAGAAGCTCGTCCGCTGCGCCACGGACAAGACGTCGTCGGCCAAGGGCGTGTTCATCCACCACACCGCGGGTTCGAACTCGTACTCGAAAGCACAGGCACCGGCGATCATCCGCGGTTACCTCGCCTTCCACACGCAGAACCGCGGGTGGTGCGACCTCGGGTACAACTTCCTCGTCGACAAATACGGCACCATGTACGAGGGCCGTGCCGGCAGCCTGGACAAGGCAGTGACCGGAGCTCACGCCTCCGGGTTCAATTCATGGACCATCGGCATCAGCGTGCTCGGCACCTATTCGTCGGCGGCTCCGAGTTCGGCAGCACAGACCTCGGTCAAGCGCCTCGTCGCGTGGAAAGCAGGGCAGTACGGCTTCAACCCCACCGGGAAGATGACCTTGACCTCCGGTGGGGGCGGCACGAGCAAGTACGCTCTCGGGAAGAAGGTCAGCCTCAACGTCGTCGCCGGTCACCGGGACACGAGCTACACCGAATGCCCGGGACTCGCGTTCTACAACAAGCTCGGCAGCATCCGCACGGGAGCCAAAGCACTGGTGCCTGAGCTGACCCCGCCACCGACGAAAGCGCCCACCAAGACTCCGGCACCGAAGCCGAAGACGTACCCGACGAAGGGGGCAATCGGTTCGTACTATCAGAAGAACGCGGGAAAGACCGGCAAACCGGTCGGCTCGGAGAAGAAGCTGAAGAACCCGAACGGTGCCTACCAGTCGTTCGCCAAGGGCACCGTGTATTGGTCGAAATCAACCGGTGCGCACTTCCTCACCAAGGGCCAGATCCGTGTCGCCTACAAACGAGTGAAGTATGAGAAAGGCGTCCTCGGGTTCCCCAGCAACGATAAGCAGACCTTCAAATACCGGAAGAGCGCTCGATACCAGAGATTCCACTCCGGAATGATCACCTGGTCACCGCAGACCGGCAGCGATGTCATCTACGGCGGCTTCCTGACGAAGTGGAAGAAGATGGGCTATGAATGCAGCACTCTCGGACTGCCCACCGCTGACCGGACAGTGAAGAACGGCGTCAAACGCCAGAACTTCGAACGCGGCTATATGACCTATACGAAGAAGACCGGCATCAAGGTCCATATCCGCAGATAGCGCTGTCCTCCGTGGAGGCGGCCGGGGACCGAAGAGGGAGGAACCTGAAGAGCAAGGGACATAGACTCGCCTCATGCACATCCTCCTCTTCGGCGCCTCCGGCCACGTCGGAACCGGACTCGCCCAGCAGCTCGGTCCGCAGCACACAGTCACCGGCATCGTCCGCCGCGCTCCGGGCACGGAGACGGCATACGAACCGGTGACCGTGCCGAACTGGGTGGACGAGCCGGAGGCGGTCACCTCGGCGCTCGCCTCCAGAGACCTGCCGCCGGTCGATGCCGTCATCGCCGCCATCGGCGGCTGGTACATCGACGAACCGGTGCTCGACCGAGGTCTGGAGAAGTTCGATGCGGACTATGACTCCTACCTGCGCGGGCACTTCACGGCCTGTGCGATCTCGCAGTCCCTGGCCACCGACCGGACGAGCGGGGTCCGGGGATTCGTCCACCTGGCCCTCAACGGCGTCGCCAGCGTCGAAGCGCTGCCCGGGTCCGGGGCGATCAGCGTCTTCGGCGCCGCGCAGAAGATGCTCATCGAAGTCGCCGCGGCAGAATCGACGAGAGTGGCCTTCCGCGAACTGCGGATCATGGCTCCGATCGGCGGCGATGATCGCAATGATCTGTCCGGGGGAGTCGACACCGTCCCCCTCGCCGAGGTGGCCGATGCCCTCACCGCGATCCTTGACTCACCCGATCGCTTCGAGGTGAGCACCGAGATCGACGCGAACGCTGGGATCTCTGCCGGCTGACTGCTTCGACTCAGGCGCGGGTGTAGCGGAGGAAGACCTGGTCGTCCTCGGTGCGCACATCGATGAGGCGCAGATCGATCTCGGCCTCGAGCCCGGAGAAGTGGCTGCCGGGAGTGCGGAGATAGCGCGGACTCACGCTCAGATGCAGTTCTGCGCCCGGATAGTGCTCGAGCAGGCGGAACGCGAGATTCGGACCCGATTCGCACAGCAGCACCGCCTCGTCGGTTGGTGCCGATTCGGGGGACGGTGCCGTGCTCAGGGAGGCGGCCACCTCGGTGATGGTGTCCGGACTGAAATGCTGGGCACGATAGTCGAGACCGCGGGCATCGAGCTCGGCCTGCAGAGACGTCGGATCGGACTCGGTGAGCACATACACGGGTGTGTGCTCCAGGGTTTTGCCGGCGGCGTTGATGACAGGCAGCTGCGGATTGAGCGCGGTGCGCCGGTCGATGATGATCGCGTTCGCGCTGCGGCGCAGGGCGAGGAAGCGCCGGAAGTCAGCGTCCGTGGACACCCCGGTCGACCAGCCGTCCTCGGCTAACGAGCCGTTGATCGACTGGACGAGGGAGATGATGAGACGGCGCACGGGATCCTGCTCTCCTGCTTCTCAGGCTCTGCTATTTCTTGACTTCGGGTGTCGGCCCCATGGCGATGCGCGGATGGGCCTCGGGATCGAGGGTGCGCATGATCCACTTGAGGTCTGCCTCGTCGAGGGTCACGCAGCCGTTCGTGCCCGAATCGTGGTCGAGGTGCAGCCAGATTCCGCCGCCCTTGTCCCAACCCATCGGTCGCGTCGTGTCCGTGGGCGGGGTGCCGGGCTTGCGGTTGTAGTCGATGGCGATGATGTAGTCGAAGACCGACGCATAGTCCGCCCCATAGGCCACCGTCGCCGAGGAGGGCAGCCGATCGTCCTGGGTGTAGGGGAGGTCGGTGCCAGGGTCGGCTTTGAACCCGCCCGCGTCGCTGAGCGTGAACACTCCGATCGGGGTGGTCTTATCGCCCTCGCGGCGATCCTTCAGCCATCCTTTGGAGCCGTTGTGGGTGTCGAAGGTCTTGAGCTTCTTCCACTTCTTGTCCGTGAACTCGTAGAAGCTCAGACTCGACTTCTCCGAATCGGCTGTCGGCGAGGTCGCGACGAGGACCTGCGAGGTCTCTGCCGGGATCTGGTCGGCGAACTCCTTCGCCAGACCGGGGACAGGGACGGGGTGGACCGGACCGGTCGCCTCGGTGCCGGTCTGATCGGATGTCGTCGATGCGGAGTCGGCTCCGGTGGGGGAATCCTGGGCCGGGGCTGCGAAATCACCGAAACTCGTCTGCTGTGCCGGAGCGGCGAAATCGGCGGATTCGGCCGCCGAGGACTCGTCCGTGCCGTCGTCGGCATCGGCCCCGCAGGCGGTCACCAGCAGAGCGCAGACGAGAAGCGCGGGCACTCCCGCGCGCCGGAGGACTCCATCGGACATGAGGTCATCATCTCACGAAGCATGGGAACTCGCCGGTAGCGACTATGCGAAGATGACCTCATGAGCATTCCACCTGTGCCGAACCATCCTCCGCGCCCCGGGCGTCGGAAGCCGGCCGAGGAGTCTCCGGAGTCGATCACAACCCAGTTGTTCATCGGCGAGGATGATTCCGCGGCCGCCGACGGATCCACCCAAGCGCTGACCCCCGCAGAACTTCAGAGGCTGCGGTCGATGGTCGAATCCGATGGCACCGATGCCACCGAGGTTCTCAGCCTCGAAGAGCTGCGCGGGCTCGCCGCCGCCGAAGGATATGAGACCGGCGGGCTGCCGGCCGCGCCGCGCAAAGTGAACTCCGATGACATCGCCGCTGCTGAGGCGCCCTCGGCTCCGAAGCAGTGGAACCCGCAGCCCGCACCCCACCCCCATCAGGGACAGTGGGGCAGCGAATTCGGTGCCGCAGGTCCGGCCCCGGCGCCGCAGCCGCAGTCCGCCGGGCCGGTGCAGTCGCCGGCGGGACCCGGTCACGCTCAGTCCGGTACCGGTCGACCCGGTGGACCTGGCCACGGGCAGGCCGGCCGCGGTCTCGCGTACGCCGCCGCCCCCGCAGGCTATGCCGCCGGCTATGGGCCGGGCGGACCTGCCGGTTCCGGGGGGCCCGGGGGACCTGGCGGGCCCGGCGGGCCTGGTGGGATTGGGGGTCCGGGATATCCGGGCGGCCCGCACGATCCCTATGGTCGGCGCGGAGACACGAAGAAGGTCCCCGCGTGGCTCTGGGTGCTAGCGGCCATCGCGCTCATCCTCGCCCTCGGCATCGTCGGCTATATCGTCTGGGACTCCACTCAGGGGGAGGACACCACCACGGTCGGGCCCACGGACGAACCCTCGATCGGTCAGACCGATGATCCCGAGCCGTCCGATTCCGGCAGCTCGACGGCTCCCGTCGCCGAGGAGAGCTTCGCCTCTCCGTCGGGCAACATCGCCTGCACCATCGACTCCGAACGGGCGCGTTGCGTGATCAAGGACTACGATTTCTCACCACCGGAGAAGCCCGACGACTGCCGACTCGACGATTGGGGCTCCATCGTCGTGGCGAACAGGGACGGCGCGGGATTCTCCTGCCTCGACGCTCCCGAGAGCAACGGCCCGGCACGCGTCCTCGGCTACGGGGACTCGATCTCCGCTGAGGGAATGACCTGCACCTCCAGCAGGGAGGGCATGACCTGCAAGTCCGACGACACCGGAGTCGGCTTCAACGTCCGCCGCGCCTCGGTCGACTTCCTCAAATAGGGCGGCCTGAGACAGGGCGGCGGAGGATCGGGCGGTGTCGCCTCGGCGTTCTCAGGATGTGGACCGGATTCGGACGCACCGAGGGAGGGGGACTACGGTGGCGGTGTGGCTCACAGGATCCTCCTCCTTCCTTGCCGCGACGAGTCCTGAACGGACAGCACGCTCGTCGCGGAGTCCTCGTATGCTGGTCAAGCGCTGAGAAACTGAAGTTAGAGGAACTATGAAACTGCAGAAGCCAACTCCGATGCCGTTCGGCAAGTACAAGTCGTTCCAGGACCGCATCGCGCTGGATATGCGCGATCGCACCTGGCCGGATCAGATCATCAGCAAGGCGCCACGCTGGCTGAGCACCGACCTGCGCGACGGCAATCAGGCGCTTATCGACCCGATGACGCCCGACCGCAAACGCAAGATGTTCGATCTGCTCGTGCGGCTCGGGTTCAAGGAGATCGAGGTCGGATTCCCCGCGGCCAGCCAGGTCGACTTCGACTTCGTCCGCGAGATCATCGAACAGGATGCGATCCCCGATGACGTCCGCATCTCCGTGCTCACGCAGGCTCGAGAGGACCTCATCGAACGCACCGTCGAATCCCTCGTCGGCGCGAAGATGCCCACCGTGCACCTCTACAACGCGACGGCTCCGGTCTTCCGCAAAGTCGTCTTCGGTTTCGACGGTGACGGCTTCGATCAGACCCGCGATATCGCTCTGCAGGGCACTCAGGCCGTGATGAAGCACGCCGAGACGCTGCTGTCCGATGCGGACTTCGGCTACCAGTACTCGCCGGAGATCTTCGTCGACACCGAACCCGAGTTCGCCCTCGACATCGTCGGCAGCGTCCTCGACATGTGGCAGCCCGCCGATGGTCGCGAAACCGTCGTCAACCTGCCTGCCACCGTCGAACGCGGAACCCCGAACACGTATGCGGACCAGATCGAATGGTTCTGCCGCAATATGCCCTATCGCGACGAGGTGGCCGTGTCCCTCCACCCGCACAACGACCGGGGCACCGGCGTGGCCGCGGCGGAGATGGGGATGATGGCCGGCGCCGACCGGATCGAAGGCTGCCTGTTCGGCAACGGTGAGCGCACCGGAAACCTCGACCTCGTCACCGTCGCCCTCAACCTGTACACCCAGGGCATCGATCCGGAGCTCGACTTCTCCGACATCGACGAAGTCATCCACACCGTCACCGAATGCAACCAGATCGGCGTCCACGAACGCCACCCCTACGGCGGCGACCTCGTCTTCACCTCGTTCTCGGGCTCGCACCAGGACGCGATCAACAAGGCCTTCGCCGATCGAGAGAAGAAAGCGAACGCTCAGGGCACCCCGGTCGACCTCATGGAATGGGACATGCCCTACCTGCCGGTCGACCCGAAGGACCTGGGCCGCAGCTACGAGGCGATCATCCGAGTGAACTCGCAGTCCGGCAAGGGTGGAGTGACCTACCTGCTCAAGAGCGAGCACGGACTCGACCTGCCGCGTCGCATGCAGGTCGAATTCTCCCGCGCCGTGCAGCAGCACACCGAGGCCGGCGGTGAGGTCACCGCCGAGGAGATCCGCCGCATCTTCAACTACGAATACCTGCCCGCCGACGACCCCGAGAAGGCGTGGGGCCGCTTCCAGATCGTCGGTCTGCGCACTGAGTCGGGCAACGTCGACGCTGCCGGCTCGTCGGCCGAGCGCATCGAGGTCGACCTCATCGTCGATGGTCAGGAACGCACCTACGAAGGACGCGGCAACGGACCGATCGACGCGCTCGTGAAGATCCTCATCGACCAGTTCGACGTCGACGTCCGTCTCCAGGACTACTCCGAGCACGCCATCGGCTCCGGCGCCGACACCAACGCCGCTGCCTATGTCGAACTCGCCGTCGAAGACCGCGTCGTGTGGGGCGCCGGACTGCACCCGAACATCACGAAGGCCTCGCTCAAGGCCGTCGTCTCGGCCGTCAACCGGGCCGCCCGTGACCGTGACCGGGACCGTCAGGCCTGAGCACCATCGCCTCGGAGGCCGATCTCACAGCAGTCGCCTAAGCGCGGCGGGATGATTCCCCGCCGCGCTTGGGCGATAATGGGCCAGTGCACAATTATCGTGATGAAGGCATCGTGCTCGGCGGGCACAAGCTCGGCGAAGCCGACCGCATCGTCACCGTGCTCACTCGCAGCCACGGCCTCATCCGCGCGGTCGCGAAGGGTGTGCGACGGACGAAATCGCGGTTCGGCTCCCGCCTCGAACCCTTTATGCTCGTCGATCTGCAATGCCATGTCGGTCGCAGCCTCGACATCGTCACCCAGGTCGAACTCATCGAACCCTTCGCCCGCGGAATCGCCACAGACTTCGATGTCTATTCGGCCGCCTCGGTGATGGCCGAGACGGCACGCAGCATCACCGAAGCCGAACCCCAGTCGCGCACGCATTTCCTCCTCCTCGTGTCCGCGATCCGCTCGCTGTGCAATCGCGAACACCCGCCGAGGCTGTCGCTGGACGCGTACCTGCTGCGCGCGATGTCCGTGGCCGGGTGGGCACCGAGCCTGCTCGACTGCGCCCAGTGCGGGAGCCCCGGGCCTCACCGGGCGTTCTCCGCAGCACTGGGCGGGGCCGTGTGCACGAACTGTCGTCCCTCGGGGGCGGCGCTGCCTGACACTGATGCACTCGAACATATGGCTGCGCTTCTGTCCGGAGACTGGGAGCGGGCCGAGGCCTCAGACCTGCACGATCAGATCGACGGGTCGAAGCTGGTCTCGGACTGGGTGTCGTGGCACCTCGAGCGCAATATCCGATCCCTGAGAGTTCTGGAGAGCACATGAGCTACCCCGCACCACCGGCCCACCCCAGCGGAGTGACACCCCCGCGAATCGACGCGAAGTTCGTCCCCAGGCACGTCGCGATCGTCATGGACGGCAATGGTCGGTGGGCGAATCAGCGGGGGCTGCCGCGCACGGAAGGGCACAAGGCCGGTGAGGCGTCGCTGCTCGACGTCATCCACGGCGCGATCGAGATCGGCGTGGACTTTCTGTCGGCGTATGCGTTCTCGACCGAGAACTGGAAGCGCTCACCCGAAGAGGTGCGATTCCTCATGGGCTTCAATCGCGACGTCATCCGTCGCCGACGCGACGAGCTCAACGCACTCGGCGTGCGCATCGTGTGGTCCGGGCGGCGCGGTCGCCTCTGGCGTTCGGTCATCGACGAGCTCGAGACCGCCGCCGAGATGACGAAGCACAACACGGGCCTGGTGCTCCAGTTCTGCGTCAACTACGGCGGACGGTCCGAGATCGTCGACGCGATCAATGAGATCACCGCCGACGTCGCCGCCGGGAAGCTCAAGCCCGGCAAGGTCTCGGAGAAGACCGTCCGCTCCCGCCTCTACGCTCCCCTCGTGCCCGACGTCGACCTGTTCATGCGGTCATCGGGGGAGCAGCGGACCTCGAACTTCCTGCTCTGGCAGTCCGCCTATGCCGAAATGGTCTTCCAGGACGTGCTGTGGCCCGATGTCGACCGGCGCACCCTGTGGGCGGCGATCGAGGAGTACGCCCGCCGCGACCGTCGCTTCGGCGGCGCTGTCGACACGCCTTCGGCCTGACGCGAAGGCCCGGTCTGTCACGATGGCCCAGGGCCGCCGAAACGTCGTACGGGTACGACAACGGCCCGGCAGCGTCACCGATGCGGGGCCGTTGTCATGATCTCACTGCTGCGCCGGCACCTCGGTCGAGTGCGTCAGAGCGACGACCGCTGATCAGTAGCGGTCGCGAGGACGGTCGCCCCGCCCGCCGAACTTCTTGCCGCCTCGGCGATCACCGCGGAAGTTGCGGCCGTCACCGGGCTGCTTGTCGAAGTTGCGCTTCTTGAACGGGCGTCCCGGGCGACCGGAATCCGGACGGATGTCGATGGGCCGGCCCTGGATCTCGGTGTGCGAGAGCTTGCGCAGCACCGACGGATCGAGGTCCTTGGGCAGGTCGACGAGCGTATGGTTCGAACGGATGTCGATATGGCCGATCTGCTTCGAGGTGATTCCGCCTTCGTTCGCGATCGCTCCGACCACGGCACCCGGCTGGAGGCGTTCGTTGCGGCCCAGGGCCAGACGGTAGGTCGTCATGTTCTCATCGCGGGCGCGTCCGCCGCGGCCCGGACGGCCGCCGTCACGACCACCATCGCGGTCGCGGTCACGGCCCTGACGGCGCGCCGGCTCGGGCATCGGCTCGGCCTTGAGCGTATTCGACTCGAGGACGAGGGAGGCGAGAGCGGCTGCGATGTTCGAGGCCGGCACGTCGCGGGAGAGCGAGTACGCCTCGATGACCTCGGTGAGTTCGGACAGTTCGGTGGTAGCGAGCACATCGTCGATGCGCTTCGTGAACTTCTCGACGCGAGTGTTCGTCAGCTCCTCGACGCTGGGAAGGGTCAGCGGTTCGACCTTCTGCTTCGTGGCGCGTTCGATCGAGCCGAGCATGCGCTGTTCCCGCGGGGTGACGAAGAGGATCGCCTCACCGGAACGTCCGGCACGGCCGGTGCGACCGATGCGGTGGACGTAGGACTCGGTGTCGTGCGGGATGTCGTAGTTGACGACCAAGGTGATGCGTTCGACGTCGAGTCCGCGGGCGGCCACGTCGGTGGCGACGAGGATGTCGATCTTGCCTTCGCGCAGCATGTCGATCGTGCGCTCACGTGCCTGCTGGGGGATGTCGCCGTTGATCGCGGCGGTCTTGAACCCGCGGGCGCGCAGCTTCTCGGCCAGCTCCTCGGTGGCCTGCTTCGTGCGCACGAACATGATGATGCCCTCGTACTCCTCGACCTCGAGGATGCGGGTCAGAGCGTCGAGCTTGTGCGAATGCTGGACCATGAAGTAGCGCTGGCGGATATTCGCGCCGGTCTGCGACTTCGCGGCGACCCGAACTTCCTGCGGGTCGTCCAGGTACTTGCCGGTGATCCGGTGGATCGAGGTCGGCATGGTGGCCGAGAACAGAGCGACCTGACGGTCCTCACCGACCTGGCTGAAGATCTCTTCGATGTCTTCGGCGAAGCCCATCTTGAGCATCTCGTCGGCCTCGTCGAGGATGAGGTGACGCAGGCTGCCGAGCTTGAGCGAACCCTTCTTCAGGTGGTCGATGACACGACCGGGAGTGCCGACGACGACCTGCGCACCGCGGCGCAGACCCGCCAGCTGCGGGCCGTAGGCCTGACCGCCGTAGATCGGGAGCACGGAGAAGTCGGGCAGCTGAGTGGCATAGGAGGTGAACGCCTCGGCGACCTGGATCGCGAGTTCGCGAGTGGGGGTGAGGACGAGAGCGAACGGGCCGTCCTCGGCGCGCCCCGCCTCGGCGAGGTCGGACAGGGCCGGCAGGGCGAAGGCCGCGGTCTTGCCGGTTCCGGTCTGGGCGAGACCGATGACGTCGCGGCCCGACAGGAGGGTCGGGATGGTCTCGGCCTGGATGGGGGTGGGGATCTCGTAGCCCTGCGCCTCTACGGCCTTGAGCACGAGCGGGTGGAGTCCCAGTTCGGAGAATCTCGGAGTGGTTTCGTCGGTTGCGGACACATCGGTCATGAGTGATCTCTCTCACGTCGGCACACACTTGATCGCAGATGACTGTAGTGGCGATCTACCCTGCGGCCGCTTGTGCAATCATCGTGAGCAATCCGGGCCGAAACCGTAGTGATCCAAGAACGCGCTTGGACAGACGTGAAGACGTCGGTACGGAGAAAGGTTTGGGTGTACCCCGAGTCTACATGCCGTGCCCTCGCCGAGTCGGCTCCGAAATGGGAAACCGAGTGTGAGATCAGTCGCCTCCCATGGTGTCCATCGCGGTGCCTTTCCGTCGTCGAGGGCGGGCGTCCGGGCAGGTCGGGCCGGTGTTGAGGACACGGGCACGTGACCGGTTAGGCTGGTACCTGCGAGCCACGGCAGCCGGCCGTCGGCGAACTGAAACAAGGAGAGAACTAGTGGCACAGTCCAAGTTGGATGCCGTCATCGCCCTGGCCAAGCGCAGAGGATTCGTCTTCCAAGCAGGAGAGATCTACGGCGGTTCCCGCTCGGCATGGGACTACGGGCCCTTGGGCGTAGAGCTCAAGGACAATATCAAGGCCCAGTGGTGGCAGCAGTTCGTGCGCGGTCGCGAAGACGTCGTCGGCCTCGATTCCTCCATCATTCTGCCCAAGCGGGTCTGGGAAGCCTCCGGCCACGTCGCCACCTTCGTCGATCCTCTCGTCGAGTGCCTCAACTGCCACAAGCGCCACCGCGAGGATCACCTCGTCGAGGCGTATGAGGCGAAGAACAAGAAAGCCCCGGAGAACGGAATGGCTGATATCGTCTGCCCCGACTGCGGCACCCGTGGTCAGTGGACCGAACCGCAGGAGTTCTCCGGTCTGGTCAAGACTTTCCTGGGCCCCGTCGACTCCGAAGCCGGACTCCACTACCTGCGTCCGGAGACTGCGCAGGGCATCTTCGTCAACTTCAACAATGTGCTCACCGCTGCCCGGAAGAAGCCGCCGTTCGGCATCGGTCAGATCGGCAAGGCCTTCCGCAACGAAATCACTCCCGGCAACTTCATCTTCCGCACCCGCGAGTTCGAGCAGATGGAGATCGAGTACTTCGTCCACCCGGACGAGGCCGACGACTACTACAAGCAGTGGGTCGAAGACTGCTGGTCCTGGTTCCTCGACCTCGGCATCTCTGCCGACAACGTCCGCCGCCTCGACGTTCCCGCCGAGGACCGTGCGCACTACTCGGCCGGCACCATCGACATCGAATACCGCTTCGGCTTCCAAGGATCCGAGTGGGGCGAGCTGATGGGTGTGGCCAACCGCACCGACTACGACCTCGGCACTCACACCGAGGTCTCGGGAGCGAAGCTGCAGTACTTCGACCAGGCCAGCGGCGACCGCTACACCCCGTATGTCATCGAGCCCTCCTTCGGCCTGACCCGGTCGATGATGGCATTCCTCGTCGAGGCCTACAGTGAGGACGAGGCGCCGAACACGAAGGGCGGAGTCGACAAGCGCGTCGTACTGGGGCTCGATCCGCGACTGGCTCCGGTCAAGGCCGCGGTGCTGCCGTTGAGCCGCAACGAGAAGCTCACCCCTGCGGCCAAGGATCTGGCTGCCCGCCTGCGTCGACGCTGGAACATCGACTTCGACGATGCCGGCGCCATCGGACGCCGCTACCGTCGTCAGGACGAGATCGGCACCCCGCTGTGCATCACCGTCGACTTCGACACCCTCGATGATCAGGCCGTGACGGTCCGCAAGCGTGACGACATGAGCCAGGAACGCGTGAGCATCGACCAGGTGGAGAAGTACCTGGCCGACCACCTCGCCGGCGCCTGACCCCAATTACTACCTGACGGCGGCCCAGCAACCTCGCGCCAGGTTGCTGGGCCGCCGTCAGGTGGTTCTGCTCACAGCTGGCCGCCACGGCGAGCA
>NZ_JBQDYQ010000035.1:6044-33997 GCF_052105255.1 Brevibacterium sp. | reverse complement strand
ACTCCTCGACATCACGGGAGGGCTCGAGTCCGTGCTCGCGTAGCCGCGAGTCACGCACCCAGGCCTGGAGAGCTGACTTCGAGATACCGAGGTCGGCACACACCTGCTTCTGGGTCATTCCATCGTCCAAGAGCTCGAGCTCTGATTGCTTGAACTCATCGGTGTAGATCTTTGGCATGACTTCTATCCTTCCTGGAATTTATCCAGTCGTGAAGTCAACCAAACCTTCAGCAGTCCCTGCCAGTAACGGAAACACCCCAGGCCATTGACCTGGGGTGATGTTGCCGAGCCGCCTGCGGGAATCGAACCCGCGACCTATTCATTACGAGTGAATCGCTCTGCCGACTGAGCTAAGGCGGCAACCGAACCAACTTTAGCCAACTTCTCTGCCGGTGGTCAAAACGACGAATGCCATCCTGGACGGTTCCGACAGAGAGCTTCGTCACCCCGTGCCGGCAGGTGACAACCGAGCACCTGCCCCGCACCTGAGCGGGTGCCGCCGGGCCGCAATCGGGCACCGGTTAACCTGGAAAGGACAGTTGGCTGACAAGCGAGAAGGTGAGACATCCATGGCAGAGATCGACTCCGACGACTTCATGAGTGATTTCCAGGCGCTCATCGAATGCGAGTCGTTCTCCAACGACCTCTCTTCCCTGGCCCGCAGTGCCCGACTCGTCTCGCGAATCGGCACAGGAATGCTCGGTGCCGCACCTCAGATCATCGAGACCGACGGTCACCCGCATGTTCTGTGGCGCTTCGGCACCGGACTGCGCAAGGTCGTGCTCATCGGCCACCATGACACCGTCTGGCCCACTGGCACCCTTGCCGACTTCCCGTATTCGGTCAAGGACGGAGTGGTCCGCGGACCCGGCGCCGATGATATGAAGGGCGGACTGCTCATCGCCATCTATGCGTTGGCAAAGGTCCGCGCCGAACTCGGCAGACTCGACGGCGTCAGCCTCCTCATCACCGCCGATGAAGAACTCGGTTCCCCTGGTTCCCGGCAGATCATTGAAGACGAAGCGCGCGGAGCGAAGGCGGCTCTCGTGTTCGAAAGCGGCGCCGCCGACGGTGCCGTCAAGATCGCGCGCAAGGGAGTGGCGATCTACCAGCTCGAAGTCACCGGTCTGGCCTCACATGCCGGAGTCGAACCGGAAAAGGGCATCAACGCCACCATCGAAGTGGCCAACCAGGTCATCGACATCGCGGCACTTCACAAACCCTCGGTCGGCACCTCAGTCGTCCCGACCGTGATGACCAGCGGATCAACCACGAACACCGTGCCTGCCAAGGCCATCGTCGGAATCGACTCCCGAGCTGCCTCGGCGGACGAACAGGTCCGCATCGACGACGCTCTGCACGCCCTGACGCCCACCGTGGCCGGTGCAAAGATCGAACTCAAGGGCGGAATCAACCGCGCCCCGCTCGAAGAGGACATGGCGATGGGCCTCTATGCCCGTGCCCAACGACTGGCAGGACGACTCGGGCATCCCCCGTTGAGGTCGGTCGCAGTCGGCGGCGGATCGGACGGCAACTTCACCGCCGGAGTCGGGACGCCGACCCTCGACGGACTCGGCACCGTCGGCGGAGGTTCCCACGCCCGGACCGAACACGCTCTGCAGATCTGGATTCCCCGCCGCATCGAACTCACCGCGGCACTCGTCGCAGAACTCCTCGGCGACGCCTGAGCATTCGGCCACTCCCCCGGCGCGCTCAACCGTCGGCGATCAGAGTGCGCCCGTGCGGTCCTCTTGCAGCCAGGGGTTCGACAGCAGCACGAAGGCTGCTTCGACGATGAGCACAGGCGACATGTTCGTCTGCAGGCGCTGCCGGGCCTCGGTGATCGCATCGATGCGCAGCAGCGTGGTATCGGGCCCGTCACGGTTCGCCTGTTCGGCGATGAGATCGATTTTGCCGGCGTTGATCCATCCGTCTCGGATCCCCAGCTGGTACATGAGGATGTCGCGGTAGAGGCTCATCAGCTCGAGGAAGATCCGGTCGAGCTCATCGTTGCGGGCCCGCACCGAACGGCGTTTCTGCTCCTCCTCAAGCTTTCTGATCTGCGCTCTGGCCGAAGGCGGAATCGTTTTCTCCCCTTCGACGCCCAATGTGGTCAGAAGCTGAGTCCGTTCGGCGGCATTGCGCTCTTCGACCCGTGACTTCGCGGTCTCTGCGGCGGCATCGACGATGCGACCGGCCAAACGGATCGTCGCCCCCACGGAAGTGAGCTTGCCCGGGATGGCGAGGATCTGCTTGCGTTCGGCATCGGCCGACTCGTTGAGCGCCAGATACTTCGCGCGCCCGATATGATTCTGAGCCACGGCCGCAGCCCAATGAGCACGGTCCTCGGAGACGTTGTCACGCTGCATCAGCAGCTGCGCCACAGCGTCCCGAGAGGGGATGCGCAGACGCACCGGTCGACACCGCGACCGGATGGTGGTGAGGACATCGATCGGACTCGGCGCACACAGCAGCCACACGGTTCCCGGAGGCGGCTCTTCGATGGCTTTGAGCAGCACGTTCGCCGTGCGCTCCATCATCCGATCGGCATCTTCGATGATGACGACACGCCATTTCGAGTTCATCGGCGACGCCTGTGCCTTGGACACGAGCTCGCGGACCTCTTCGATCGAAATGACCGACTTCTGCGTCGACATGATCGTCAGAGACTCGTGATGGCCCGACAGCACCCGGGCGGTCGCATCGTTCGATTCCGTGCCCCCGGAGATGAGCGCGGCGGCGAAAGCGCGTGCCGCGTTCGACCGCCCCGAACCGGGAGGACCGGTGAATAGCCACGCATGGGTCATCGCCGCCGGGTTGTCCAGGGCATAGCCGAGCTGGGTGATGACGTCATCCTGGCCGACGAGTTCGTCGAAGACGCTCACTTCAGGAATCCTCCCGGTTGGTGAAGCGACGGTTGCTGCGTTCGCGCTGCCGACGCAAGCGCTCCCGAGCCTGCCGTTCGATCTCGGCCTGAGCCTGCAGTCGTTCACGGCTCATCTCGCGGGCGGTGCGGGCTGGCAGAACCGTGGTCTCCGCGTCCCCGCCGTCGACCGAGTCGCCTGCTGCGTCATCCGTTCCGGTTTCGGCAGGTGGATCGGCACGGTGGACAATGCGAGTTTCGGCGTCTTCGGGGTCGACGCGGTTGACGATCCGAGTCTCAGCATTCTCGTCCGTGGCGATTCGGTCCGTCGGCACCCGATCGGCCTCGTCGCTGTCGTCGACGAGCGCCTCCGAGTCGGTCACGCTGGCCGGCAGCACCGTGGTCGCCGCGTCCTCGTCGGAACGGTTCGGGGCCTCATCTGAACGATGCGAGCCCTTCGGTTCCAAGAAGGACGGAAGTTCCTCCTCGTCGCCTTCAGAATCCCGGTCCGCATTCTCATCCGCGGATGCCGGGGATGCGGAAGCGGCGGAGCGTTCCACATTCGCCGAGGCGGCCGGATCCTCCCGCAGATCGGCCCCGAGGTCGACGCGTTCGGTGGGAACCGCACCGGAGATCTCGGCCTCGGCGTCGGTGATCGCAGAGGGAACGAACCGATCGCTGGAGGCCGGGACGAAGCGCGGTCCGCGTTCGTGCACCGCATCGTCGATATCGTCGGTGTCTGTTGCATCAGCGGCTGCTTCGCCTATTGCTTCGCTGCCATCGACGGCGTCGTCTTCAGTCTCGCGGGCATCGACCGAGTCTGCAGAGCTGTCGCCGGAGTGGGCGTCGTCGGAGCCGTCGTCTGCCTCGGCCGTGCCGTCGTCGGGCACGGTCCCGGCGGCTACGGCAGCGAGCGGCACGGAACTGCGTTCTGGTCCGTTGTCGGCCTCAGCCGTCGACGTTGAGGCGGGGGCCGCCTCGGTGCCGGTATCGCGTTTGACCAGCGTCTGCGGAAGCCTGGCGCGGATGGCTGCGAGGATCTGTTCGGTGAGCTCATCGGCGTCGACCGAAGCGTCGAGGACGACATACCGGTCGAGTTCCTTATGCGCACGGGACAGGTAGGTCTGGCGCACGCGCTGATGGAACTGCTGGTTCTCCTCGTCAAGATAGTTGCTGTCGCCGCGTTTGCCCATCCGCTCGGCCGCGGCCTCGGGTTCGATGTCGAGGACGATCGTCAGGTTCGGCACGAGCCCCTGGGTGGCCCAGCGGCTGAGCGCGAGGATCGTCTTCTCGTCGAAGCTGCGGCCGGCCGACTGGTAGGCGATCGTCGAATCGATGTACCGGTCGGTGATGACGATGTTTCCGGCATCGAGGCTGGGGTCGACCAGGGATGCCACATGGTGGGCACGGTCGGCGGCGAAGAGCAGGGCTTCGGTGCGCGGACTCGGCGGATCCGAGTCGAAGAGGACGGAGCGGATCTTCGTGCCCAGTTCGGTGCCGCCGGGTTCGCGCGTGGACTCCACGTGATAACCGTCATCGGCCAGGGCAGCGGAGATGCGTTTGATCTGCGTGGATTTGCCCGAACCGTCTCCGCCCTCGATGGCGATGAAGAACCCGGTGCCGAGGCGTTCGGCGGAGTTCCCGAGGCCGCCGGACGCGGTCTCCGGCTGGCTGGGCGGACGGAATCCGTGGACGATGTCGACGGACAGACCCTGCAGTCTGTGCGGGTCGAAGGTGAAGAGTCCGATGATTCCGGCGATGAGAGCGGCGATGCCGAAGACGATGAATGCGACGTCGCTGGGCGCCAGCACCCAGTCGGGGCTCGAGCCGACTTCGACCGTGCCGCCGAGGTCGAGTGCGTTGATCACCAAGGCCAGGCCGGCGCCGGCGACGGCACCGTAGCGGCGGGAGAAGTCATAGGGCTGAGCGCGCACGCCGATGCCGACGAGGAACGCGATCGCCGCCGAGAGAACGACCTTGCCAGAGAGCTCGTTGATGCTGCCGGTGGCCAGGAGGAGCACACCGGAGACGAGCAGAGCGAAAGTGGACACGCGCGGACGGGACATTCCGGGAGCGAAGGTCGGCCCCATCTCGAATCCGATGGCCCAGCCGACGAGGCAGCAGGCGATGATGACCGCGAAACCGGCCTGACCGTAGCCGTGGCCGATCGCAGTCGGCTGAGCGAGCATGAAGGTCGCGCCGAGGGCGGCGAAGAGGCCGATGCACACCCACGGGTTCGCAATCGCCTCGGCGGGACGGGCGACCCGAGCCTTGAGTTCGGGGAACTGTCCGGTCGTCGCGGATTCCGCGTGCAGAGCCCGTTCGGGGGTCAGGAAGATGATGACGGAACCGGCGGCCATGCCGATGCCCACCAGCAGAGACACCCAGCCGAGAGCTTGGGTTCCTGCTGCGGAGCCGCCGAGGATCTGGAAGGCACAGGAGACGAAGACGAGGACGGCCGCGGGAATGCCGACGCGGCGCCACGGCTTCTCGTGTCTGAACGGGTTGATGCTCATGAGCAGGCCCACCACGGCGCCGAGGAACAGGGCCGCGACCCACGTCAGCCACGCACTGGGAGCGAGGCTGAGGACGACGAGGAGTACGGCTTCGATGATCGCAGAGATGCTCAGAGCGGTCTTGCGCACGGCCGGAGGTCGGGAGGCGAACACCTTGGCGGGGATGAACAGGCCGGCGCAGGAGAGGCCGAAGACGATGAGCAGAGACAGACTGCCCATCTGGTTGTCGAATCCTCCGGCGCTCAGCGACTCCCCCATGGCGGTGTACGCGCGTCCGCCCACCGTCGCGACGAGTCCGCTGGTTCCTGCCACGACATAGCTGATCGCGACAAGAACGATCAGGGCACCCCAGGCGGCGGTCTCGGTGACCAGGCGGCCGGGGGCTCCGGGCAGTCGGTGTCCTGTAGTCGTCAACATGCTCACAGCTCTACACTATCTGCCCGAACTGACATATCTCTTGGAAACGAGTGCGATCTGCGACAACCCGAACCGGACCGACGTCTGCCGATCCTCTACTCTTGAACTCGTGCACACAGACTCACAGGCGATGACCACGGTGGCCGCAGACGGCTTGGGCCCGGTGGAGGAACTCGCATTCGCCCGCGTCCTTCTCGATTCGGTCAAGGCCGGACGTCGCGGGGCGACTCTGCGGATGTACCGACCGGCCCCGACCTTGGCGTTCGGTGTCCGGGATCGTTTCCTGCCCGGTTTCGCCACCGCCGTCGAAGCGGCCCGGGACCACGGCTTCACGCCTGCTCTGCGCAGCCTCGGTGGGCGCGCGGCTGCCTACCATCCGGGGTCGCTGGTCATCGATCACATCGAACCGAGTGATTCATTCATCACGAACACCAATGCCCGGTTCACCGGTTTCGGCCAGGACTATGTCGAGGTGCTGCGCGGGCTGGGCATCGATGCCCGCCTCGGCGAGATTCCCGGCGAATACTGTCCGGGGGAGCACAGCGTCAACGTGGCTGGTCGGATCAAGGCGATCGGCACCGCCCAGCGTGTGGTCTCCGGTGCCTGGCTGTTCTCGTCGTCCGTCGTCGTCGAGGATCCGATTCCGATCCGCGCGGTACTCACCGATGTCGAAGCCGCCCTCGGGATCGATTGGGATCCGTCCACGGGCGGATCGATCAGTGAGGTCCATCCGG
Source organism: Brevibacterium sp. (assembly GCF_052105255.1). Taxonomy (NCBI): domain Bacteria; kingdom Bacillati; phylum Actinomycetota; class Actinomycetes; order Micrococcales; family Brevibacteriaceae; genus Brevibacterium; species Brevibacterium sp. Next base: position 27,467 of record NZ_JBQDYQ010000035.1, on the reverse strand, counting down.
AGGTGACGATCGATTCCGTCGCCGAGGCGTTCGCCGCCTACTATTCCGATGCGAATCCGCATACGCCTCTGTCCCCCACCGCCGACGAGCTGGTCGATGTCGCCGCCCATGCGGACAGACATCGCCTCTGAGGACTCACCATGACCGTCACCATTCGTGAAGCAGAACGCTCTGATCTGCCCGACATCCTGCGGCTTGTCCGCGCGCTGGCTGTCTATGAGAAGGAACCGGATGCGGTGGAGGCCACCGAGGCGGACTTCGCGGCAGTGATGTTTCCCGACGATGGGCACGCGAACACGTTCGGTCTCGTGGCCGAGGCGGACGGCGACGTCATCGGCATTGCGATCTGGTTCCATTCGTTCTCCACCTGGACGGGCAGGAACGGCATCTGGCTCGAGGACCTCTTCGTCTTGCCCGACCATCGCGGTTCGGGAGCCGGGAAGGCGCTGCTCGGACGGCTGGCGCGGATCTGCCAGGAGCGCGGACTGACGCGGCTCGAATGGTGCGTGCTCAAATGGAACACCCCGTCGATCGGATTCTACGAATCGCTGGGTGCGAAGCCGCAGGACGAGTGGGAGACCTATCGCCTCGACGGACAGGCGCTTACCGATTTCGCGGATTCATCGCGCGACTGACCTAGCCCTTGAAGGCACTGCTGACCTCGTCCCAGCAATCACAGGCCACAGGAGAAGAAACGACTTTCGCCACCGCCCCGGGACTTCGGGCAGGTGGCGAAAGCAGTCCAAAGCGAATGCCTCAGGCTCGGCGGCCGTCGACTCAGGGAGTCTTCGGCTTGGCCGTGCTCGTCTTCTTCGCGGCAGTGGTCTTCGTCCCTGTCGACTTCGACGCAGTCGACTTGGAAGCCGTCGTCTTCTTCGCGGTGGTGGACTTCGACGCTGTTGATTTCGACGCGGTGGTCTTCGCGGCTGTCGACTTCTTCGCAGCCGTCTTCTTGGCGGGCGCCTTCTTAGCCGGAGCCTTCTTCTTCGCCGGTCCCTTCGCGCGCTTCTCAGCGAGCAGAGTCGCGGCGCGTTCGAGCGTCACGGCTTCGACGGAGTCGTCCTTGCGCAGGGTCGCGTTCGTCTCGCCATCGGTGACGTACGGCCCGAAGCGGCCGTCCTTGACGACGACGGGCTTCTTCGTCTCCGGGTCCTCACCGAGTTCCTTCAGCGGTGCCGCGGCACGACGACCGCCGCGCTGCTTCGGCTCGGAGTAGATCTTCAGCGCCTCCTCGAGGGTGATGTTGAAGATCTGCTCCTCATCCGTCAGCGAACGGGAGTCCGTGCCCTTCTTCAGGTACGGTCCGTAGCGGCCGTTCTGTGCGGTGATGTCCGTGCCCTCTTCGTCCTGACCGACCACACGCGGCAGGCTGAGCAGCTTGAGCGCGGTCTCGAGGTCGATCGAGTTCAGATCCATCGACTTGAACAGCGAACCGGTGCGCGGCTTCGGCTTCTTCGCGCCCCGCTTCGGCTTCTCCTCGGGCTCGGGCAGCACTTCGGAGACATAGGGCCCGAATCGACCGTTCTTCGCCACGATGGTGTGTCCGGTCTCCGGGTCGACACCGAGCTCGCGGTCGCCGTCGCCCTGGGATTCGATGAGTTCGGCCGCCTTCGCCGCCGTCAGCTCATCGGGTGCCAGATCGTCGGGGACGGAGACCCGCTTCGGGTCCTCGCCGTCCTTCTCCGCGGCGACCTCGAGGTAGGGGCCGTAGCGGCCCACCCGCAGGTTCACACCTTCGCTGATGGCCACGGTGTTGACCTCGCGCGCATCGATATCGCCGAGGTCGTCGACGATGGCCTTGAGGCCCTCGCGGTCGTGGACCTTGTCGCCGAAGTAGAACCCGGCCAGCCAGTCGTTGCGATCCTCCTCGCCCATCGCGATCCGGTCGAGTTCGGATTCGAGGTCGGCGGTGAACGCGTAGTCGACCAGACCGGTGAAGTGCTCCTCGAGCAGGCGGACGACGGAGAACGCCAACCAGCTGGGCACCAGTGCGTTGCCGCGAGTGGTCACATAGCCGCGGTCCTGGATGACGGAGATCGTCGCAGCATAGGTCGAGGGACGGCCGATGCCGAGCTCTTCGAGCTGCTTGACCAGGCTGGCTTCGGTGAAACGGGGCGGCGGAGCTGTGGTATGTCCGTCGGCTTCGGCCTTGACGACCGACAGCGACTGGCCCTCTTCGACCTGCGGCAGCCGCGACTCCCCGGACTTCGTGTCGTAGCGGGACGCGTCCTGGCCCTCTTCATAGGCGGCGAGGAACCCGCGGAAGGTGATGACGGTGCCGCTGGCGCTGAATCCGGCTTCATGACCGTCGGCGAGAGCGGCACTGACCTTGATGGTCGCGGTCTTGCCCTTCGCATCGGCCATCTGGCTGGCGACGGTGCGCTTCCAGATGAGGTCGTAGAGACGGAATTCGTCGCCGTTCAGCTGCTTGGACACCTGCGCCGGGGTGCGGAACGAGTCACCGGCGGGTCGGATCGCCTCGTGGGCCTCCTGCGCCGATTTCTGCTTGCTCGCGTACTGGCGCGGCGAGTTCGGAACGAATTCGGGACCGTAGAGTTCGGTCACCTGCTTGCGGGCGGCGGCGATGGCCTGGCCCGACAGCGCCGAGGAATCGGTACGCATATAGGTGATGTAGCCGTGCTCGTACAGCGACTGGGCGGTGCGCATGGCCTGACGGGCGCTCATGCGCAGTTTACGTCCGGCTTCCTGCTGCAGGGTCGAGGTCGTGAATGGTGCGGCCGGGCGGCGGGAGTACGGCTTCGACTCCACCGCGGTCACCGTCAGCGCATCCTTGGCGCTGCCGTTCAGCTCCGTAGCCAGGGATTCCGCGCGGGCCTGGTCGACGATCGTCGCCGAGGTGTTCTTCAGCTCGCCCTTGTCGTTGAAGTCTCGGCCGGTGGCCACCCGCGACCCGTCGAGGGTGGTGAGGTTCGCGGCGAACGGGTTCGTCCCGTCCGGCAGACCGAGGTCGATGTCGAGGTCCCAGTAGTCGGCGGGCACGAAGGCCATGCGTTCGCGTTCGCGTTCGACGACGAGGCGGGTGGCCACGGACTGCACTCGTCCGGCCGAGAGCCCGGCACGGATCTTGCGCCACAGCACGGGTGAGACCTCGTAGCCGTAGAGACGGTCGAGGATGCGGCGGGTCTCCTGCGCGTCGACGAGCGAGGAATCGATTTCGCGGGTGTTCTCCAGGGCCCGTTCGATCGCCTCGGGCGTGATCTCGTGGAAAACCATGCGTTTGACCGGGATCTTCGGTTTGAGGACTTCGAGCAGATGCCAGGCGATGGCCTCTCCCTCGCGGTCCTCATCCGTTGCCAGATAGAGTTCGTCGGCGTCCTTGAGCAGACGCTTGAGTTCGGTGACCTTCTTCTTCTTGCCCGGGTCGATCCGATAGTAGGGATCGAAGTTGTTGTCGACGTCGACAGCGAACTTTCCGTACGGCCCCTTCTTCATATCGGCGGGCAGCTCCGAAGGGGTGGGCAGGTCGCGGATATGCCCGACGGAGGCCTCGACGTCATAACCGTCGCCGAGGTATCCCACAATCGTTCGCGCCTTCGTCGGAGACTCGACGATGACGAGGCGACGGGGCTTCTTCTCGGTTGTGGTCACGCTTTCACATTCCTCTCACGGCATCAGCTGCCCACTGCAACGGACGATCCGGCCCAATGTAACACTGTTGAACGGACACGTTCCGCATCGGCCCTTCCGGCCCGGACGCTGCCCGGACCTCGTCCGATCTCGGCCCGAACACAGGGTCAACGGTTTTCGATCCTATCCCTATTCCGCCGACGTCCCAGTCGTCGAGCTCCCGACCGAACCGCCGTCGGGCAGCAGTGCACCCGCCGCGCACAGGGCTCTGACCTGGGCCACGAGTTGGTCTTCCAGTGCCGTGGGATCGACCTCGAGAAGCTGGGCCAAGGCCCCGGCCGTCTGCCTCAGGGTCAGCGTCCCGTCCGCGACGGACACGAACCCGGCCAGTGCCGTATCGAGGTCGAAGACCTGACCGAAGCCGATCCCCTGTTCCAAGGTGATCGAATTGGGTTCCGGCGCTCCGGGAACGAAATGGCGATGTTCGACGAGGTCGGGAGAGCGCGTGAAAGCGGTCGCGGCGATCTCCTCGGGGCCGGCCGATGCCAACCACGATCGGATCGCGATGATCGTGGTGAGGAACTCTGCGAGTCCGTGCGGATTGTGCGTCGGCGCCGAGGTGACTCTCACCCGGGCCTTGAACACTCCCTCGGCTGTGCCCGACAGTCCACCGACGAGGCTCGGCTGATCGTCGCCGACCGCGGAGTCCGGAGAATCAATTGTCGGCGCACCGTTATCGGACTTTGTCATCAGCACGTACCCGAAGACGACTTCGTCCACAGCTCTGGTGGCGAAGTCGTCGAGCCATGCGGCGACGGCGTTATTCCAGGTCGTGCTGGCACGAGGGATCCCGCCGTCGCGGATCCACGTTTCCGCGTAGGCGACGGGGTCGAGGGCCTCGCGTTCGATGACGAACACCGATGTATCCGCATCGCCGACCCAGGCCTCCGGCCCTTCGTCCGTCCCCGAGGCGGATTCCCAGTTTCCGAGGCAGACGCTGCGTCCGCCCGGGGTGAGGATCTCCGGGATCCGGGTGAACAGCTCTCGGACGAGGCGGTCCCCGGTCATTCCGCCGTCCCGGTATTCGAAGGTGGTGTCCGTGCTGCGCGGGGTGATGACGAACGGCGGATTCGACACGAGCAGATCCACGGGTTCGTCCAAGGGTTCGAGGAGGGACCCGTGCCGGAATTCGATCGTCGTCACACCGTTGAGCCCGGCCGAGAGTTCGGCCAGGCGCAGGGCTCGACGGGAGATGTCGGTGGCGATGACTCGGTCGCTGTGACGGGCCAGCAGCAGAGCTTGGATTCCGCAGCCGGTGCCGATGTCGGCGGCCGCACCCACATGATCGCGCGGGGTGATCGACACCAGTGTCCGGCCGGCTCCGCCGAGTCCGAGCACGAATTCTCCGTCGAGGACATCCGGTGTGGTCAGGGTGCCGTGGTCGGCGACGAGGTAGAGGTTCTCGTCCCCGGGACGGAAGCCGCGCGGGACACCGACGGGAAGATCATAGGGGGTCAGGGCGAAGGGGGCGACCACCTCGTCGTCGTCCACGGTGACCAGCCCCACCTCGGCGGCGGTGTCGAAGGACTCCCCCAGCAGGGCTCGGACGTCGGCGACCGGGACTGTGCGGTGGAAGTGGAAGAGCAGCGCCGCGCTGGCCAGGGCCCGGTCGTCGGCCGTCGACGACTGGTCCGCCAGCGTCCGGGCGCAGTGGTGGATGGCGGGTGCGGCGTTGTTGCGCAGCAGCGCCTCCGAGGTCGGACCACCCCAGAACTGGCGCAGCCGTGGTTCGGTGTATCCGGAACGGTAGAGGGTCTCGCCCAGGTGGGCCAACGGCAGATCAGTCACAGAAGAATCCTAGCGACTGCGCCATAATTGACTCATGGCCTCCTCTGCTCTTCTCGACATCGTCACCGGTTTCGGTGCCCGGGATGAGCGGATCGTCCATGTCCGCGATATCCCGCAGCGTTTCGAACGCGACGCCGAGTGGCCGGACTGGATCGACGAGGAACTCAAGCACGCATGTCATTCCATCGGCGTCGACGCTCTGTGGCAGCACCAGCTCGAGGCGGCGCAGACGGCCAGGGACGGAACTGATGTCGTCATCGCCACCCCCACCGCCTCGGGCAAGTCTTTGGGATTCTGGCTGCCGGTGCTCGAAGCGATCCAATCGACTCGCGGGAAGCTGCGCACCGCCTCGGCGATCTATATCGCTCCGACAAAGGCACTGGCCGCCGATCAGCTGGCCAAACTCGAACGATTCGTCATCCAGGGCATGCGTCCTGCCAGCTATGACGGGGACACCTCGCAGGTCTCGAAGGACTGGGCCAGGCGACATGCGAACATCATCTTCACCAACCCGGACATGCTCCACCGCAGCATTCTGCCCCAGCACGAGCGCTTCGCCCGGATGTTCAAGAACCTGCGTTTCATCGTCATCGATGAGGCCCACCGCTACCGAGGTGTGTTCGGGTCCCATGTCGCCCTCATCCTGCGCCGCCTGCTGCGCATCGCCGCCCATTACGGGGCTGCCCCGGTCGTCATCGGAGCCTCGGCGACGATGGCGGATCCGGACGCAGCCTTTGCGAAGCTGACCGGGCGTGCCGCGCATGCGGTGACCGAGGATTCTTCACCGCGCGCGGCCGGCAGCTTCGCACTGTGGGAGCCGCCCGTGTCTCCCGGCGGGGATCGGCGCAGCGGTCTGGTCGAAGCCGCCGATGTCATCACCGATTCGATGTGCGCCGGTTTTCGGTCGATCACGTTCATCGCCTCCCGCCGAGGCACCGAAGCCCTCGCCCAGACCGTGCGTGACCAGGTGGGGCAGGTGGATGAGACCCTGACCGGCAAGGTCGCCGCCTACCGGGGCGGGTATCTGGCCGAAGAGCGCAGGATGCTCGAGACGGCTCTGCGTTCGGGTCAGCTGCTGGCCGTGGCGTCGACGAACGCTCTGGAGTTGGGCATCGACATCTCCGGCCTCGACCTCGTCATCATCTCCGGCTGGCCTGGAACCCTGGCCTCCCTGTGGCAGCAGGCGGGACGCGCGGGCAGAGCCGGGCAGCGGTGGATGGCGGTGTTCATCGCCCGCGATGATCCGCTCGATACCTTCGTCGTCCACCATCCCGAAGTCATCTTCGACTCCCCCGTCGACGCCGGTGTCATCCATCCGGGCAACCCGCATGTGCTCTCCGGTCACCTGTGTGCGGCCGCCGCCGAAGTGCCTCTGAAGTCGACCGACCTCGTGCACTTCCCGGACAATTCGCCCGCCGTCATCGACGACCTCGTGGAGCGCAAGATGCTGCGGGCACGACCGACCGGATGGTTCTGGGCAAAGGACCAACCGGCGGCCGACCTGTCCGATATCCGCGGTTCAGGCGGCGGCCAGTTCAGCCTGGTCGAGGCGAGCACCGGCACCCTGCTGGGCACGGTCGACGAATCAGGTGCGCACACCGGCGCGCATCCGGGAGCGGTGTATACGCATCAGGGCATCGACTTCACCGTCCTCGACCTCGACCTCGAAGACCGGATCGTCGCCGTCGAACGCGCCGAGGTCGACTACACGACTCAACCGCGCTCGCAGACGGAGATCTCGATCGTCGACACCGATGCGCAGCGGGTTCTGCCCTCCGGGGTGGCTGTGTGCAGCGGAACCGTCGACGTCATCGATCAGGTCGTGGCCTACCGGATGCGGGCAAAACGCGGTGGAGCGATCATCGCCGAACACGAGCTCGACCTGCCCGAGCGCACGCTGCGGACGAAGGCCGTATGGTGGACGATTCCGCAGAGCATCCTCGGCGAGGCCGACGTCGTCTCGGGCGACCTGCCCGGAGCCGTCCATGCCGCCGAGCATGCCTCGATCGGTCTGCTGCCGCTCTTCGCCGGCTGTGACCGCTGGGACATCGGCGGCGTATCGACGGCTCTGCATGCCGACACCGGACTGGCGACGGTGTTCGTCTACGACGGTCTGGCCGGGGGCGCCGGGTTCGCCGAACGCGGCAGCGAGGTCATCGAAGAATGGTTGGGGGCGACCAGGGACGCCATCGCCGCATGTGAGTGCATCGACGGCTGCCCGTCGTGCGTGCAGTCGCCCAAGTGCGGCAACGGGAACGAACCGCTGGAGAAGGACGCAGCGCTGCGGCTGCTGCGCACCGTGCTCAGGTAGCGATCCCCTCATTTCCCGGCGACGGCCTCCTCTCTGACCTTCGGCAGAGGCCCAGGGATGTCGACTTCGATGACGACGTAGGCGGATTGCTCACTCAGCGAGGCACGGCAGTCCTTGAGGTGACCGCCATTGCGAATCGCCACCTCCTTCGCCATCTCACACGGTTCTCCGGTGGCCAGTCCGCGCACGGCGTCCGCGGCGGCGAGCGCCGCCAGGTCCGCGGCGCTCTGCGCCCGACTGTGGGCCACGAAAGCCTGGCCGAGGCTGCCGATGGCGGCGACGAGGACGAGCACGATCGAGCAGAGCCCCACAACGATGTTCGTCATGACCGCCCGGACCTGTCCCCTTCGACTCGCGCAGTGGCATGCGCATCGACGGCGTCGAGGAAGAAGATCGCAGCCGGCAGGTCGATCGTGACGGTCACGACCGAGTATCCGCCGTCGGCTCGAACGCCGACCGAGGAGGACTCACCGGCGTGCTTCTTCGCTTCGGACACAACAGCGGCCCGGGGTTCGCCGCGGGCGATCTCACGGGCCGCGGACCGGGCTGCGTCGAAGGCTCGCAGCTGGGAGAAGCCGACCGCGGCGGCTCCCGTGAGCAGCACGATGAGAAGCACGACGGCCGGCATGACGACGGCGAATTCCGCGGTCGCCGTTCCCGAATCGCGATCCCAATCTCGCTGCCGCTGACGGGAGCGTCCGCGTGCCATGACGGTTCAGCTTCCCAGACCGAGCGCCGTGGAGATGACCCCGGTGATGAGTTCCTTGATCGGCTCTGATTTGAGGACGACGACGAGCAGTGCGGCGAATCCGCATGCGGCCAGAGTGGTGATCGCATACTCTGCGGTGGTCGCTCCGGTGTCGGAGTCCCAGAACTGGTCGATCTCATTGTGGTCAGCGACTGGTTCGATCTGACCTGTCGGCGGATCCTCGATCTCCGGGGGCGGTGAAGTTGTGGTCATGCTCTCCTCCTTGGCTGAAACCCCGTTCGCACTCTGCGAGCGGACCTTCAGCCTGGGAGTCGGCATGCTGCCGTGTCCAGGGCCGGTTTCGCGCCTGTGGAAACGGGTTCGGCATCCACAGGCTGACCATGGACGAGTGGAGAGGTCGTCCACAGGAATCGGCGTGCGAGTCAGCGCCGCCGGTGCCTCAGGTGTTGCCGGCCCAGTCGTCTCTGAGGATGGCCATGATGACTTCGTCGTGGCGGCGGCCGTTGAAGAACACGGCTTCTCGTCGACGGCCTTCTTCGACGAATCCGGCCTTGGTGTAGGAGGCGATTCCACGGGTGTTGAACGCCCAGGTCTGCAGCTCGATGCGATTGAGTCCCAATTGGAGGAACCCGTATTTCACGGCCAGTCGCACGGCGTCCGAGCCGTAGCCGCGGCCGTGGAATTCAGGGCCGAGGACGATCGCCAGAGTGGCGGACTGGTTGATGGGGTTGCGTCCGTAGAGGGTGACGTGGCCGACGAACTCTTCGGTTTCGGTCAGCTCGATGCTGAAGCCGACCGCTTCGCTCGATCTGTTCGCGCTCCACTGTGAGAACTGTTCGGACACTCCCCCTTCCGGCCGCGGCAGAACCGTGTGATTCTGCAGGACGACGATCGAGGGATCGAACCACCACTGCTCGAGATAGGGCAGATCATCCTCCCTCAGCGGCCGCAGACGCACGGATCGACCGACGAAGAGATTCTCGGCGTAGTCCTCGGCTTGTTCGACAGTGGACAGCTGATTGAAAGGTGTGACCGGTGCCATGTCCCGAGCCTATCGGTCGAGTCTGAAAACCAGGTCACCACCTCAGAAGAACACGGTCGTGAGGTCGGTCAGCAGCGAGATGACGACCGGGACGACCGAGAGCAAGAGGAACGCCGGCAGAATGCACACACCCAAGGGCAGCACCAGCTGCACACCCAATGAGGCGGCGGCCTCCTGCCGACGCCGGCGTGAGGACGCCCGCAGCTCCTCGGCCACGGACTCGATGAGCGGTGCCGGACCGACACCGGTGTGTTCGGAGAATTCGAAGACCTCGAGCACCGGCAGCAGCCGATCGTCGTCGGCGAGCCTGCGCCCTCCGATCGTCATCGCACGGGCGATCCTCTGCAGATCCGATCGGTCATCGGTCGCCTCGGCGGTCAAGGTCAGCGCCACGGGAATCGGCAGGCCCGAGGTCAGACAGATCGCCACGAGATCGAGGTCGAATGCCAACTGATCATCGGCCACCGTCTGCTCTGTCCCCGACCCAGCCGGACCCGCCTCCGGGGTGGCCGCCTCGGCGCCGGTCGGATCGGTCCTGCCCTCGCCGAGGAGGCTCTGCAGTCTCCGACGGGTCGATCCGGACCATAGCAGCACGCCGAGTCCGACACAGGCACCGATGAGCACAGCAAGCATGGTCACCTCTGCGCTCGCAGCATCATCGTCCGCATCCACCATCGGCCTGCCCCGTACAGGACGAGCCCGGCACCAATGCTCAGCTGTCCCGGCAGCCCGCTGATGAGTTCCAAGGGTCGGACGCCGATGAGCAGGCCGAGACCGACGCCGATGAGCGGCAGCCAGCTGAGCACCCGCACCGTCGACCGCGGGCCGGCCATGGCGATGCGACGTTCACGTTCGGCGTCGAGGGCGTCTCTCTGGGCGGCCGCATAGCGCAGGATCATCTCGGCTGCGGGGGCTCCGGAACGTTCGGACACCGTCCACACGGCGGCCATTCCGGTCAGCACGTGAGCGGCGGCTTCCGACAGCGCGCTGCTGCGGGTGGCGATGGCGCGTCCGGGATCCTCACCCAAGGAGATCGCCCGTGAGATCGGGGCCAGCGCGTCATTGCGGCGGCTGAGCGTGGCCATCACCGCCTGCGGAGTCATCCCCACCTTGAGCAGATGGGCGCAGTTCTCCACAGCGGCGATCGCCCACAGCCGTTCTGCCTGATCATCGGCGGTGCGGCCGCCTCGACGAAAGAAGGCACGCACCCCTTTCCGCACCGATTCACCGTCGTCTCCACGGGGCAGGAGCTCCCGCAGCCTGGATCCCGGGTCCGGGGGCGCGGCGAGGATGATCCCGCCCGCAATGAGGGCTGCGGTGACGACGATCATTGCGCGGACTTCTGTGCGAGCACGGCTTCGAACCGGGCCAGGGCACGCCGATTGACAGTGCCGGCCGTCGACGGCGATGGGCGACCCCACACCGGTTCCATCACCACTCCCTCGGACCCGGTCCTCGTCGGGATCGCCAGCTCCGTGACTCCCCGCTCGGAGCCGCTGCGCCGCAGATGGATGACGAGGTCGATAGCGGTGGAGAACTGCGAATACACGGCGTCCGGACTCATCTGCGCCAACGCACCGAGCGCGGCCACCCGACTGGGCACAGCCTCGGCGGTGTTCGCGTGGATGGTCGCACACCCGCCCTCATGACCGGTGTTGAGCGCGGTGAGCATGTCCCGGACCTCGGCACCGCGGCATTCCCCGACGACGAGGCGATCGGGCCGCATCCGCAGGGCGTTGCGCACGAGATCGGTCAGGGTCACTTCGCCGCCGCCTTCGACGTTGGCCTGACGCGCGGCGAGCTGCACGGTGTGCGGGTGGGTGACGATGAGTTCGCGGGAGTCCTCGACGATGACGATGCGCTGGACGTCCTCGACGAGTGAGAGCAGGGCGCCGAGGAGGACGGTCTTTCCCGTGCCCGTCCCGCCGGAGATGAGGATGTTCGCCCGAGACGTGACCGCCTCGGCGACGAGAGGGCTGATCTCATCGGGAACGAACCCTTCCGCGCAGAGCTGAGAATAGGGGAATCCGGCCCGTTTGGGTACGCGGAAGCTGATCGTCGTCGTCTCCCCGGAGATCGGTGGCACGATCGCGTTCATCCGCACCCCGTCGGGCAGGCGCACGTCGACATAGGGGGAAGAGTCGTCGAGGCGGCGCCCGCCGAGGGCGGCCAACCGCACCGCCAAGGACCGCACGTCCTCTTCGGACCCCAAGGTCAGATCGAGCAGCCGAGGCCCGCCACCGGTGTCGGCGAAGATCTCACGCGGTCCGTTGACGAACACGTCCGTGGTGCCGGGCACCTCGAGCACGGACTGCAGGGGCCCGGCCCCGGACAGCTGCGCGGACAGCCGAGTGACGAGTTCGAGCAGGGCGGAGGAACCGAGCACGCGTCCGGTGCGTTGGACCGCCTCGGCGACGGCGGCCGTGGTCACCGGTCCCGGCTTGTCGAGCAGCGTTTTGCGGACATCGGCGACGAGCGAGGCGTCGAGCCATTCGCTCATTCGACCCACTCCCCCAGCAAGCGGTCGACGAGGCGGCCGAGGTGCGCTCCCCCGGGGATGCCCTCGCCGCGGTCGACGGCGGCGGACAGTCCCCGATCATCGCGGATGCTCCCGGCCAGGCTCAGACCGATGGATTCGGCGAGGAGCTCGGCGTCGAGGCCCCCGGCCCCGGTTTCGCGGACGACGAGGCGCACATCCGGGTGGGCTTGGGAGAGCCGCTTGGCCACTTGGGAGGAGGCGACGGCCGACCGGACCCGGGCCGGGGAGACGAGAAGGACATGATGGCAGCGTTTCGTCCATTGCGGTGGGGCGTGGCGGGGCAGATCGACGATGACGAGGTCGAAGGCCTGACCGGCTGCGGCGAGGAAGTCGTCGAAGACCTCCGGGTCGAGGTCGACCGTGTCGTCCCGCCCCCAGGACAGCAGCGCGAGTCCGTCGTGGCGGGGCAGCACTTCGGTCAGGGTGGAGGGGCGCAGCTGTCCGCGGGAGGCGCTGAGGTCGGTCCACCGGGGGCCGGGCACCGCTTCGGCCCCGAGGACGAGGTCGAGTCCCCCGCCGAGCGGGTCGGCGTCGACGAGGACTGTGCTGTGACCGGCTCCGGCCCGTCGGGCGAGTGCGCATGCGAGCACGGAGGCTCCCGCTCCTCCGCAGCCGGCGACGACGCCGACCGTGGTTCCGGGTGCACCAGGCGGTTCGACGGCGGCGATCATCCGTCCGCTCAGCCATTCCGCGGCGGCGGGCAGCACGGCGAGCTGGTCGACGCCGAGGTGGGCAGCCTTCGCCCACGTCGAGGAGGGTTCGTCATCGTCGAGGACGACGAGGATCGTGTCCGCCCTGTCGGTGGCGGGGGCTTCGCGGACGTCTTCGCCGAGGAGGATGAGCGACGCGGACTGCCAGCCTCCGGAGTCGGGAGGCAGGACGGTCAGGGAGATGCCGATGCTTTCGGCGACTCGGGCGCATTCTTCGGTGATCGCACCGAGGTCGGTGATGAGGGCTACCTGCATGCACCGAGCCTGGACTCGAGCGGTGGCCTCCGGCCAGGCCGGAGCGCTGCCCTGTGGAGGGGACGACGAAGGGGCGCCTCCTGTGAGGTTGAGTCACAGGAGGCGCCCCAAGTGGCGGCCTGCAGCGTCCATCCAGGTCAGCCGCGGTGGCTTGGCCGCTCGGCCACCTCACGCGGTGCCGATGGGCACAGAGTCGATCGTGGCGTGTCCACAGCGCTGACGTGCGAGTGGAAGCCGGACCGAATCAGCCGCGCTGGATTCCTTCGATATTGCGTAGGACACCGGTGGTGCTGCCGTCGGAGTCGCGGACTTTGAACGAGGATCCCTTGTCCTCGAGACTGAGGTACCAGTCGCCGGGGTAGATCGTGAACACCGGCATTCCGGTGGTCTCGTCCACGGCTTCGCGCGGCTCGGGAACGGCGAACCAGAAGGCCTGGATGATGGAGCGTCCACCGTCCTGGTTCTGTGCCCGACCGTTGTCCTGACCGGCCTTCCGGCCGTCGTTCTGCGCATCACCGGACCGGTTCTGACCGGCATCGGCGGGCACCGGCTGGTTGTCGACGGCCGTCTGCGCCATGGTCTCGTCGGTCGAGCTGTCCGCGCGCCCGTCGGTCTCCGGACGGTTGGCATAGTCGGCGACGGGAACGTACTGAGTCGGCTCTTCGCTTTCGGGAGCGGTCGTCCGCTCCGCACTGGTGGCCGGCTCCATCACAGCGGTCGCCTGACCGTCATCATCCGCCGCTGTGTCATCGCCCGCAGGGGCCGTGTCATCGGCCGTGGGCTTGCCGTCTGCGACGACCGGGCCGTCTGCCGGGGTGCTGACAACCGTGGCCTCGGTGGAGCGGACATTCGCATCGTCGTCCTGACCCTGCGCCGGGGATTCGTCGGTCGAGGACGAAGAATCCGATGGCGAGGCGGTCGAGGACTGTGCGGCCGATCCCGCGCCGGCGACATCTGCCTCTTCTGCGGAGTTCGTATCCGAAGACTTCGCGTTGACCTTGGAGACCAGGTCGCTGCTCTCGGCCGGCGACACGACCGTCGGGGTGTCGTCTTCCTTCGCCGAGGCGGCCATGGGCCTGTCCGCGGACGTGTCCTCGTTCGCCGCGTCGGTCTCAGCAGACGACACGGAGTCGGTCTCCGATTCGGGAGCGGCGTGGCGGCCACGCCGACGTTCGGAATCCGAGTGTGCGGCAGCGGCACCGGCAGCACCGGCGCCGATCACTCCGGCGCCCGCAGCAGCGGCCGCGGCGCCCGAATGTGACTTGTCGCCTGCCTCGGTGGGCTGGGCCTCGGCTTCAGCAGCCTGTCCGCTCGTGCCGGCGGGCTGACCGTCGGCCGAATCGTCCTGCGGCCGGCCGGCTCCGACACCGAATGCCTGAGTCGGTTCGCTCTGCGAATGCTGCGGGGCCTCCGAATCGCGACGGCCCAGATAGGTCTGACCGTCACCGGTGCTGTGCACCGGCCCGTCGGCCGACGCCTGGTCAGATGTCGTGTCCGAGGATCCCGGCGCGGCGCCCGCGTCCGAGGTGCCGGCAGGTGCGGCGAAGGAGCTGGCAGAACGCTCGGCGTCCTGCTCCTGCGGCGGAGCATACGGGCTGGGCTGGTTCTGCTGGTCGGCAGGTTGGGCCTCGGCAGGGGCGAACTGGTTCTGGTGTTCCGGACCGCCGAACTGACCCGACTGTCCTGGCGCACCGAACTGAGTCGGCTGGCCGGACTGTACCGGTCCGCCCGGGTGACCGAACTGATCCGGCTGACCGGGCCCCGCTTGTCCCGCACCGGCCGGAGCGGCACCATGCGGTGCGAATCCGGGTGCACCGGCACCCGGTGCGGTCGCGCCGGGCACATTGGCCACCGGTGCCGGATGCTGGGTGTGCTTGGTGACGGGGCGAGCCTTCGGGTGGGTTTCGATGTCCTCGCGGCCGGCGAACTCCTTGGCGAAGAACGGCAGCATCGTGAACACACCGGCGAAGAGCGCGATGAGCCCGGCGAAGAACGTCAGGTACGAGCCCACATGCCAGTAGACCGCCGAGGTGAGCAGATCGATGAACACATAGGTGAAGGCGATCGCCGAGAGCACGGAGATGAACTGGTCGAAGCTGAGCGATCCGACCCGCAGTCGACCGTTGCCGAGCTTGTTGATGAGCACAGCCGCCACAATGAGCAGGATGGTGAGCACCGCGAACACGAGGGCACCCATATCCGCAACATTCCAATGCCACAGAGTCGTCGTCGCACGCCCTATTCCGTAGCTGTAGCCGCGGTAGGGCACGAACAGCGCGATGAAGGCGAGCAGTCCGGCGAAGAGGAGGAAGAGATCACGCAGAGTCAGCGGTCCGAGGATTCCCGGTCCGGTCTTCTGCTTGGGCGCCGGCGCCCTACCGAACTGACCGGGAGCCGACCCATACGGTCCCGGAGCCGACCCATACGGTCCCGGAGCCGACCCGTACTGTCCGGGCGCCGACCCGTACTGTCCGGAACCCGACCCGTACTGGGCCGGAGCCGAACCATAGGGTGCGTGGGCGGCGGGCTGCCCCGAAGCCGAACCGTAGGGTCCCGGCGCGGAACCATAGGCCGGCCCGGGAGCCGAACCGAAGTGACCCGGCGCCGAACCGTAGGCCGGCGGCTGACCACCTGGCTGCTGCGCGTTCTGGCCCGGGTACTGCGAGGGCTGATCCTGCCACGGCTGTGGCCCGGACCCGGTTGGATGCTGCGGCGAACTCATCGCTGACTCCAGTCGATCTCGGGGAAAGGTAACAGTGTTTCTGTGTCCGCGCGGGACGGGGCCCGACAGACTCTGACACCATCCTTGCAGAACACAGGCCACCTGTGCACTCATATGCGCATTCTCAGGCACGTCGAAGACTCCTCAGTCCCCCGCCGAGGAGGCCCTTCCGTCGCCGCGCAGCCATCAAAATCATGTGAGCTTTACCACAACAAACACGCGTTGGCTACCCCCGATTTCCCCGTTCATCGTGTGAAACTGCTCTCCCCAGCCCCCGACCACAGGTATACAGTGCAACTAGAATTTTCGATCCACCAACGAAGTCGGAGGGAAAAAATGACCGAAACCGCTGCCGAGCAGACCGAGACGTTTGCTCCACCTGAGCAGTTCGCGGCCGCAGCCAACGTCAAGGCCGATGAATACGAACGCGCCGAGGCGGACTACCTGGGTTTCTGGGCCGAACAGTCCCGTGAGCTCGTCGATTGGCATCACGACTTCGGCGAGGTCCTCGATTGGACGAACCCGCCGTTCGCGAAGTGGTTCGTCGGCGGAAAGCTCAACGTCGCCTACAACTGCCTCGACCGCCACGTCCTCGCCGGCAACGGCGACCGTGTGGCCATCAACTTCGAAGGCGAGCCGGGCGATTCCCGTGCTTTCACCTATGCCGAACTTCTCGCCGAGGTGTCGAAGGCGGCGAACACGCTGACCGACCTCGGCGTCAAGAGCGGCGACCGGGTTGCCATCTACCTGCCGATGATTCCCGAAGCCGTGATCTCGATGCTCGCCTGTGCTCGCCTCGGTGCTGCACACTCGGTCGTCTTCGGCGGATTCTCCGCCGATGCACTGCACTCGCGCATCATCGACGCCGAAGCCCGCGTCGTCATCACCGCCGACGGCAGTTACCGTCGCGCCAAGCCCACGAGCCTCAAGCCGGCCGTCGACGAAGCGATCTCCCGGGGTGACACTCCGGTCGAGCACGTTCTCGTCGTCAAGCGCACCGGTCAGGACGTCGACTGGGTCGAAGGCCGCGACCAGTGGTGGGAGGATTCCGTCGGCCGCGCCAGCGACGAGCACGTGTGCGAATTCTTCGACTCGGAACACCCCCTGTTCATCCTCTACACCTCAGGGACAACAGGAAAGCCCAAGGGCATCCTCCACACCACCGGCGGCTACCTCACTCAGGTGCTGTACTCGATGAAGGCCGTCTTCGACATCAAGCCGGAGACGGATGTCTTCTGGTGCACCGCCGACGTCGGCTGGGTCACCGGTCACTCCTATGTTGCCTACGGCCCACTGGCCGCCGGCGCCACTCAGATCATCTACGAAGGCACCCCGGACACTCCGCATCAGGGTCGCTGGTGGGAGATCATCGAGAAGTACAAGGCCACGATCCTCTATGCCGCCCCCACGGCGATCCGCACGTTCATGAAGTGGGGCGAGGAGATCCCGGCGAAGTACGATCTGTCCAGTCTGCGTCTGCTCGGCAGCGTCGGCGAACCGATCAACCCCGAGGCCTGGCGCTGGTACCACCGCGTCATCGGCGGTGAGCGCTGCCCGATCGTCGACACCTGGTGGCAGACGGAGACCGGGGCCCATATGATCGCTCCCCTGCCCGGCGTGCTGTCGACCAAGCCCGGTTCTTCCCAGCGTCCGATTCCCGGCATCTCCGTCGATGTCGTCGATGATTCGGGCGAGAACCCGGCCGGTCCCGAAGGCGGCCTGCTCGTCATCCGTCGGCCTTGGCCGTCGATGCTGCGCGGAATCTGGAAAGATCCGGAGCGTTTCAAGGAGACTTACTGGTCGCGGTTCGAGGACACGTACTTCGCCGGCGACGGGGCCCGCCGCGATGAGGACGGGGATATCTGGTTCCTCGGCCGCGTCGACGATGTGATGAATGTGTCCGGTCACCGCCTGTCCACCGCCGAGATCGAGTCCTCGCTCGTCGCGCATCCCAAGGTCGCCGAGGCGGCTGTGGTCGGCGCTGCCGACGACACGTCCGGTCAGGCCGTCGTCGCGTTCGTCATCGTCTCCATTGGAGTCGAGGATTCCTCCGAGACATCTGAGGAGCTGCGTCAGCATGTGGGCAAGGACATCGGCCCCATCGCGAAGCCGAAGAAGGTCCACATCGTCACGGACCTGCCCAAGACCCGCTCGGGCAAGATCATGCGTCGCCTGCTCAAGGACGTTGCCGAAAACCGCGAGGTCGGCAATACGTCGACCCTCGCCGATGCCTCGGTGATGGACCAGATCGAAAAGTCCGTCGCAGACGCCTGAACCTCGCTCTGAGGCCGAGGTCGGAAGACCCGTCGGTGGCAGACGGCCCTGCCGCATAGCGGCCGTCTTCGGGATCCGACGGGTTTTCCCGATTCCCTGCCGATTCGCCTTTGGCCGCAGGGCACGATCAGACTACTCTTAAGTTAAATTGTCCTCGTTCTCGATTTAGGAGCTCTCATGGCCGAACGGTCCATCAGCGAACTGATCAAAGGCATCAGCGACGATTCCAAAGCGATCGCCGAAGAAGAGATTGCCCTCGCCAAGGCCGAAGCCACTGCCGGTGCGAAGAACCTGGGCATCGGAGCCGGACTGGCCGTTGTCGCTCTCTTCCTGCTCTTCCTGTCCTCGTTCATGGTGATCTTCGCCGGTGCGGCCGCTTTCCATGAGGGACTGGGCTGGCCGTGGTGGGGCAGCTTCCTCATCGTCTTCGGCATCCTCGCCGTCATCGCGATCATCCTTGTTCTCGTCGCCCTTCCGCTGTTCAAGAAGGGCAACCCGGTTCCCGGCACCGCGATCGGTTCGGCCAAGTCGCTCGTGGCCTCCGTCAAGCGCGCAGTGAAGAATCCCTCGGGACCCAGGTACTGACACTCCTTGCGATACTGAGAACCGCGGCAGGAACGAAGGCGGCGCCGGACATCAGGTCCGGCGCCGCCTTCGCATCTGCCTGAGAGATCGATTCCTCAGAAATCGATCGCGATGGGAGCCGTCTTGTCCCATTCGCCGGCCCAGCCGAGATGGTCGACGGCGAAATCGAGGATGCCGGCAGTGAAGCCCCAGACCTTGAGGACTCCGACGTCGAAGGCCGGGGTCGAGATCTTCAGATCGGGACGGGAGAAGGTGCCGCGATTGGCAGGGGCGACGAGATCGGCGATGGCCACCCGGTAGACAGAATACGACTCCCGCTGATCCATCGCATGCACCCGACCGGGCCGACGCCAATAGCCGACCACCGGTGTCACCTCGAATTTCGAAACCGGGATATAGAGCGGATCCATCTCTCCGAGCACTTCGACGGTGTCCGGGGAGATTCCAGCTTCTTCCTCCGCTTCACGCAGCGCGGCGGCCGCCATGGAATCGTCCTCGGGGTCACGGCCCCCTCCGGGAAAGGCGACCTGGCCGGGATGATGGCGCAGGGTCGCAGCCCGCTGGAGGAGCACGATGTCGACATCGGCGACGCCGAGTTCGGCCAGGCGCGATGCTTCTGCTTCTCCCGCCTCGGTGCGGGCTTCTCCCCCACGTCCGAAGAGCATGAGCACGGCGGCGTCACGGGCGGCAGCCTCGGCCGGTCCCTTCTGTCGGCGCAGCCACAGCGGGGACCCGTGCGAGTCGGCGAGGGCTTCGAGCTGCCCGCGCAGGGCTCCATCGGCGATCGTCGCCGATTCGGGTGGAAGGTCGGGGATTCGGGCGCTCACTGTCCGTCCTCGGCGACAGCCTCCTCGGCGCGAGTGGCCAAGGGTGCCATTTCGAACCGGAGCATGGCGCGTGCCTTCTCCGGGTCGAGTTCCCCGATGCCGAACGAGGGGCACAGCGCGGTCAGGGGGCAGGCTCCGCAAGCGGGCTTGCGGGAATGGCAGATGCGGCGGCCGTGGAAGATCACCCGATGCGAGAGCATGGTGAGATCCTTCTTCGGGAACAGGGCCGCGATCTCATGTTCGGCCTTGACGGCATCGGTCTCCTCCGTCCACCCGAAGCGGCGCGCCAACCGGCCCATATGGGTGTCGACGGTCAGTCCTGGAGTGTCGAAGGCGTTGCCGAGGACGACGTTCGCGGTTTTGCGCCCGACTCCGGCGAGCTTGACGAGCTTGTCCAACTTGTTCGGCACCACGCCGTCGTACTCGTCGACGAGTTCGTTCGCGAGCTTGACGATGTTGCGGGCCTTCGCCCGGTAGAACCCGGTGGAGCGGATGTGCTCCTCGACCTCGATGAGATTGGCCACGGCGAGGGCGTGAGCGTCGGGGAAAGCGGCGAAGAGGCTCGGGGTGACCGAGTTGACGCGGATATCGGTAGTCTGAGCGGACAGGACGGTGGCGATGAGCAGCTGGAACGGAGTCTCGAAGTCGAGTTCGCATTTCGCGTTCGGATACACCTCGGCGAGGATGCGATGGATCTTCCGGGCCCGGCGGGTCCGCCCCAGCGGGGTCTCCTTCGCGAACTTCCGCGCGCTCTTCTCTGCCACAGTCAACACGACTCACCATCCTAATCCGTGCCCCGTCATTCCGCAGTCATGCCGGTCACACCCTCGAATCATGCTCATGCGCCCGGAACTGGCCGTCTGCGGGAATGGTGTGGGCGGGAGTAGTGTCGGGCGACGCGGAAGGCGTTTTCATACTGATGGGCCACACTCCCGCGTCTTTGCTGGTATCGATGCAGATGACCAGGTAGATTTATGTGTGATTATCACGACAAGGAGGAACCAGTGGATATTGAAGTGGTGCGGGGCGCGACGCTCTTCGCAGGTCTGGACGATGAAGCCACCAGTGCATTGATGAAGTTCATGAACCCGCGGAGTCTCCGTCGGGGAACCGTGCTCTTCCATGAGGGCGATGCCGGTGACGAGCTCTACATCGTCTCCTCGGGCAAGCTCAAGATCGGCCGCGAGTCCTCCGATGGCCGCGAGAACCTGCTGTCCGTGGTCGGCCCCGGCGAGATCATCGGTGAGCTCAGCCTCTTCGATCCGGGCCCCCGTTCGACCTCCGTCACCGCTGTGTCCCAGTCGGAGCTGCTCAGCCTCAAGCACGACGACCTCACCACCTGGCTCAATGAGCGCCCGCAGGCCGCAATGAACCTGCTCAAAGCTCTCGCCCAGCGTCTGCGCCGCACGAACGAGACCGTCGGCGACCTCGTCTTCTCCGACGTGCCCGGCCGTGTCGCCAAGGCCCTGCTCGACCTGGCAGCCCGCTTCTCGAAGCCGGCACCCGACGGTGTGCTCGTCGCTCACGACCTCACACAGGAAGAGCTCGCTCAGCTCGTCGGCGCCTCTCGTGAGACCGTGAACAAGGCGCTGGCCGACTTCGCCGCCCGCGGCTTCATCCGTCTCGAGGCCCGCTCCGTCGTCATCCTCGACATGGACCGTATGCGCAACCGCGCCCGCTGATCCTCCTCGCGGCTTCCACACCGCCACAGCGCACGAACGCCCCAGCCGATTCGGCTGGGGCGTTCGTCCTGGCCGGCGCAGGTGTGCGACGTGGCCAGTGCTCGCCGTCTCAGGGACTGTCGCGTCAGCGGCGTGCTTCAGGCGTCGGCTGCGGGCAGAGCGTCGAGGTAGGCCAGCTGAGCCTTGACGATCTGCTCAGCCGCCGGCCGCACGCTGGACTCGACGTCGTGGTAGACGATGTCGCATACATCTGAGGCCGTCTTCGCCCCCTGCTCCAGTGCCGCTTTGACCTGCTCGATGCGTTCGAGTCGGTGGGAGCGGTAGTAGTCGA
>NZ_JBQDYQ010000035.1:0-5944 GCF_052105255.1 Brevibacterium sp. | reverse complement strand
AGTGCCGCTTTGACCTGCTCGATGCGTTCGAGTCGGTGGGAGCGGTAGTAGTCGATCACCTCGGCGGGGGCGTCGATGCGCTCACCGTGGGCCGGCTCGATGATCGCGAACTCACCGGCGTCGAGCAGTTCTCTCAACCGGTCGAGGGAGTTCAGATAATCGCCCAAGGAGCCTTCCGGGTGGGTGACGATCGTCGTCCCCTCCCCCAGGATCGTATCGCCGCTGTAGAGGGCTCCGGAGTGGATGAGGCTGATGCTGTCGCTCGTGTGGCCGGGGGTGGCGACGACGCGCAGAACGTCCGCCGGGGTGCCGCCGAAGGCGATCTCGTCGCCGTCGACCACGGGATTCGTGTGTCGGGCGAATCGCTCGAGCACAGCATAGACGGGCACCTCAGGGGCCCACTGGTCGATGCTTCCGAGCATCTCGGAATGGTCGGCGTGCTGGTGGGTGAGAACGATCGCCGCCAGATCACGGTCGGCCACCTCGGCGAGGAAATTCTCACGGTGGTCAGCCATCTCCGGTCCGGGATCGATGACGACTGCGGAGGTGTCGTCCTGACTGGTGAGCACGTAAGTGTTCGTTCCGGTCAGGGTCATCGGGCCGGGGTTGTTCGCGCGAATTCTCATGAGTCGTCGCTCTCCTCGTCTGTCGTTTCGTCATCGTCACCGCTGAATGTCAGGAAGCCGGGGCTCTGCTCGGTGTCGGTCTCGCCGACGGCCACAGCCCGGTCGCGCAGGCTGCCCTTGCTGTGGGGGTCCTTGCCAGTGTGGATGACGACCTTCCAGTCGCCGTCGTCATCGATGATCTCCGGACGCAGCGGGTGGACGTTGCGGATCTGTGCCATGGCCGCGCCCACGGTCGGGACCTCGGCGAGGCTTTCGACGATGATGCGGGCGGCCGCGCCGATGCGGTCGGGGTCTCCTCCCACCTCGGCGAGGATCTGGTCAGGGCGTTTCCATCCGGCAGAGGTCTCGTTCGGTGACAGGAAGTCGACGTCCTGGCCGAAGGGCACGGTGGCGATGAAGTAAGTGGTGTCGAACCGGTGCAGCTGGGCGGGGGTGTTGATCCAGCGCAGCCACGGTTTGCACAGATCAGGACGTAACCGTAGGTCTCGGTCGCGTAAGACCTGTGGCCAGGACACTTCGTTCGAGAACAGCCTCGATCGGGTGGTGTGCCAATCCGTCTGCGGTGCGGCCACGATCTCCCGGTCGACATCCTCGGCGAGCAGGATTCCGGTGGCCGCGAAAGTGATGCGGGCGGCCGCGGAGAAATGGTGGAGGGCGCGGGATTTGCTCTCAATGTTCAACGCGCGTGCGCACCGGGCCGAATTCCATCCGGCAAGAGGCAGCTTCCGCACGTCACCCGGGCGCAGGCTGCTGGTGGGGAATGCCCACCGGTTGCGGTCTTCGACGCCGCGGGCGTCGAGTTGCCGGGTGATGAAGAGTTCCAGCCCGTCCGCCGAGTCCCGGATCAGCACGATCGCCGAGGTGGGGCGCGGGGCTTCCGGGACGGGCCACCGTCCGTCGGACTGCCAGTGGTCAAGCAGCCACCGCAGCTCCGACGAGACGGGAAGAGTGCGTCCGCTAAGCGGCATCGCCTGAGACCTCGACGATGATTTCGACCTCGACGGGGGTGCCCAGAGGCAGGGTGTTCACCCCGACCGCACTGCGGGCGTGCTGCCCACGGTCTCCGAAGATCTCGCCATAGAGCTCGGACACGCCGTTGATGACGGCCGGCTGCTGCGTGAAGTCGTCGGCGGAGTTGACGAAGCCGGTGACCTTGACGACGCGCACGATCTTGTCCAGATCGTCGATGACTCCGGCGATAGCGGCAAGGGCGTTGAGCCCGGCTGTGCGTGCCAGCTGGTAGCCGGTGTCGAGGTCGACGTCCGTGCCGAGGTGTCCGGTGGCGGGCAGTTTGCCGTCGACAACCGGAAGTTGGCCGGAGGTAAAGACGTAGTTCCCGGTGCGCAGTGCAGGGACGTAGGCGCCGGCGGGGGTGGCGATCTCGGGCAATTCGAGGCCGAGTTCGGTCAGACGCTCAAGGGTCTTCGACATTGTTCTTCTTTCGGTGGGGGGGGTGAGGTGTCAGCGGTCCGGGCGGTTCAGCTCACTCTTTGGGGCGTTTGAGGTAGGCCACGAGTCCGTTGTTGTCGGGCCCGGGAACGACCTGCACGAGTTCGTATCCGTCCTCGCCCCACTGGTCGAGGATCTGCTTCGTCGCGTGGACGATGAGCGGCACGGTGACGTATTCCCACTTGGTCATGGTTCTCCTCAGTTGTCGGTGCGTCGCCGAGGCGGTCCGGGTGATCCGGTGTGACCAGGCTTTCCTGGTGTGGTCGACGACGCTGGTCCGTTCCCCACACTAGCCCAGTCTGGGCACGCTGGGCACCTGTGTTCCGCGGGCGGCGGTCACTCCTGTT
Organism: Brevibacterium sp.; assembly: GCF_052105255.1. Lineage (NCBI taxonomy): Bacteria > Bacillati > Actinomycetota > Actinomycetes > Micrococcales > Brevibacteriaceae > Brevibacterium > Brevibacterium sp. The sequence goes on along the minus strand of NZ_JBQDYQ010000035.1, from coordinate 3,522 downwards.
TCGCTGCGGCCACACCCATGAAAGTCAGACAGCGAAGGCGGGGAGGAGCTGGTCCTCCCCGCCCTCACAGGAACGGTCACGGCTAGGTGCTATCGGCCGGTCACGGCCGCCGGGTCGTCGGCTCAGTTGCCGCCGAGGCCAGGAGCCTCGCCGCCGCCGTCACCACCGTCGCCGCCGCCGTCGCCACCGTCGCCGCCGTCACCACCGTCGCCGCCGCCGTTGTTTCCGGAGTTACCGCCTCCACCGCCGCCGGTACCGCCACCACCGGTGCCTCCACCGCCGCCGGTGCCTCCACCGCCGCCGGTGCCGCCGCCTCCGGTGCCGCCGCCTCCGGTACCACCGCCGCCGGTGCCGCCACCGCCGCCGGTACCGCCGCCGCCACCACCGGTGGACGAACCGCCGCCACCGCCGGAGCCGCCGCCGGAGAGGTACTTGCTGCTGGGCTTCGGGAACCCGGTGTTGCCCTTGGTCTCCTTAACCGCCTGGCTCATGTACGCCTGCCAGGTCTTACCGGAGATGGTCGCACCGTAGATGTGGCCGCGGACTGCGCCGGCACCATTCGTGCGCCAGTCATGCGTACCGCTCGGGTCTCCCGTCCACACCGCAGTCGACAGGGTCTTTGTGAAGCCGAGAAGCCAGGTGTGACCGACCTCGAAGTTCGTCGTACCGGTCTTCGCACCGGCCGGGACTCCGATCTTCAGCGAGCTGGTCGTACCGCCGTTGAACGTCTGCGTCAGCGCGTAGGCGACGCCTCTGGCCACATCCTTCGACAGGACTCGCTTGCATCCTTCACCCGGCAGGTCGAGTTTCTCGCCCTTGCGATCCTTGATCTCGAGGATCGGCTTCGGTCCGCAGAACTCGCCTTCGTTCGCGAAAGTGGCGAACGCTGCAGCCATGGCGATGGGCGTGGTTTCCGTAGTACCGAGGATCGACGAAGGAGACAGGGCCTGGATGAAGCCCGACTTGTCCTCATGATCGAGCGTCTCACCGCTTCCGTAGCGGATGCCCAGATCCATCGCGGTGTCCATGATGTCGCACATGTTCATCTGGTTGCCCATGGCCGCGTAGCCCGTGTTGACGGATTTCTTCGTTGCCTCGAGCGCGGTCATCGAGCCCCTGCCTTCACCGTCTCCGGCGTTGTTCGGGTCCCAATCTCCGGCCATGTTCGGGCAGCCGTCGTACGTCCAAGAGCTGGCCGGGAAGTTGCGCTTCGTCGCATTGACCGTCGTATTGAGGCTCTTGCCTTCCTTCAGCCAGGCCGTGAGCACGAAGGGCTTCCACGTCGAGCCGACCTGGAAGCCACCGCCGCCGTTGTGCTTCTTGTCGACGGTGTAGTTGATCGAGGTCTTCTTGTTCTTGTCCTTCTTCTTGACTTCTCCCGCAGTGTACTCACGGTTCTCGGCCATTGCGATGACTTCACCGGTTCCCGGTTCGATCGTCACCAGGGCATGTCCGGCGCCGGACGGGTCACCGACGGGAACACGCTTCTTGATCTCTTTGTCCGCGATCTTCTGGATATCGGGATTGAGGCTGGTCTTGATCTTCAGACCGCCACGTTGGAGGAAAGCCAGGCGTTCGTCAGCCGTGTCGCCGAAGGTGTCGTCATTCATGATGACGTTCTGGACATAGTTGCAGAAGAATTCTGCCTTGCTCTTGGCTGCCGAACAGCCGTTCGGGGTCTCATGCAGGTCGAGGTCGAGGTCGGTCTTGACCGCCTTGTCGTATTCCTTCTGCGTGATGTGGTCGTACTTGAGCATCTGTCCCAGCACGGTGTTGCGCCGCTTGAGAACCTGGTCGGGGAACCGCTGCGGGTTGAACGCCGAGGGATTCTGCACGATTCCGGCGAGCATCGCCGACTGCTGGATGTTGAGATCCTTCGCGTGGATGCCCCAGTACCGGTAGGCGGCGGCTTCGACGCCGTAGACGTTCGGGGATCCCGAGTAGTTGTTGATGTTCATGTAGCGGTTGAGGATTTCCTTCTTGTCGTACTTCTTCTCAACCGCGACAGCGAGCTTGGCCTCGCGCAGCTTACGCGCATAGCCGGCGGTGCCTTCGGACTCCTTCGCCGCTGCCACACCTTCGGCGTTGTCCTCGGCGTGCGCGTTCTCTGCGAGAACGTTCTTCACATACTGCTGGGTCAGCGTCGATCCGCCCTGAGTCGTCGACGACACCATATTGTGCACCGCCGCACGGGCGATGCCCTCGATGTCGACGCCGCCGTGTTCGAAGTACCGGTAGTCCTCGACCGCGATCGTCGCGTTCTGCATGTCCTGCGAGATCTTGTCGAGAGGCACTTCCTGGCGGTTCTGCCAGTAGAACTCCGCCAGCTCGGACCCGTCGGAGGCGAGCATCGTCGACTTCTCTCCGAGGTCCTTGATCTCCAAGGTAGCGGGGAGCGAATCGAAGATCTCGACAGCACTGTTCGCACTGGCTGTTGCGACGCCGACGCCGGGAATGGCCAGACCGGCCGCGACGATTCCCGCCACCGCACTGACGGCCACGAACTGCATGAACGCGCCCATTTTCGTGGGTGGGGCGTTTGACTCAGGAGACACCATGGTAGCCAGTTTAACGAATTCGCCTTGTGCAAATCTTCAGAAACCGCTGAACGGGCTAGGCCTTTGCGACGAGCTCCAAGACGCTGACTTCGGGTCGGCAGGCGAAACGCACTGGTGAGTAGGGTGAGAATCCGAGACCGGCGGAGATGGCGACGAGACTCTTCCGGTACGGAAAGACTCCGCGTGCGCGTGTCCGATCGAGGTCGCAGTTCGTCACCGGCGCACCCCAGAAAGGCACACGGATCTGACCGCCGTGCGTGTGTCCGGCCATGATGAGATGCGCCCCCGCCGAGGCGAATGCCTCCAAGGTCCGCGAATACGGGGCATGTGTCACGCCCACTTTGAGGCCGGCCTCGGGATCGAACCTCGGATGCTCGAGCACACCCTTGCCGGGTGCTCCCTCACTCCAGCGGATCCGGTCACGGTCGATATGGGCATCGCCGAGGCCCGAGAAGTGGATCCGGGTGCCCTTGATCGTCAGGGCCGCCTCGGTGTTGTCGAGGAAATGCCATCCCTGCCCGCCGGCTGGGGAGACCGACGGGGATGTCGGCTCTTCGAACCCGCGGACGAGGGCCTTGACGTCGAGGTCGGGGTTGACGCGGTGTTTGACCTGAGACGGCGAGCGCAGGTACTTCGCGGGATTCTTCGCCTGCGGAGAGAAGAAGTCATTCGACCCCAGGACGAAGACACCGGGGGTTTCGAGCAGCCCGGAAAAGACGTCGAGGACGTCAGGCACGATATCGGCCGAGAGGTTGTCACCGGTGTTGACGACGAGGTCCGGTTCGAGGCGGGTGAGCGCTGTGACCCAGGCGGCGCGATGCTTCTGCCAGAGAGCCAGGTGCAGGTCGGCGACGTGGAGGATCCGGATGGACTCGGCTCCGGCAGGCAGGATCGGCAGGGTGCGGCGGCGGATGGCGAAGAGGTGCGGTTCGATGACCGCACCCCAGATTCCGGCGGCCGCGGG
>NZ_JBQDYQ010000034.1:0-35404 GCF_052105255.1 Brevibacterium sp. | reverse complement strand
CCAGAGGCGACGCGCAAATCCAAAACCGACTTTCTCCACGTGACACCCACCACACGGTCTCTGCGCCGCATCAACAGCCCCGCGAAAGCGGGGTGTTAGCGTCCTGAGTATGAGCATCGAACCCGCAGACACAGCGCTGACGAACACCCAGGCTCCGATCGCCGTCATCGCCGGTGCATCGGGATTCATCGGCAGCGAGCTGCTGAATGCACTCACCACGTGGGGGTACACAACGCGGACGATCGGCCGGTCTCCCGCCTTCGCCGACGCCACCTGGGATCGTCCCGACCGAATCGCCGAGCTCGTCGACGGCGCCGACCTGCTTATCAACCTCGCCGGTCGCAGCGTCGGGTGCCGGTATACGGATGCCAACCGCCGGGTCATCTGGGACTCCCGCGTCGATACGACCCGCGCTCTCAATACGGCCGTGGCAGCCGCCTCGGTGCCGCCGCGTCTGTGGATCAACTCGAGCACGGCCACCATCTACCGCCACTCGATGGACCGACCGCAGACCGAGGAGGACGGTGACATCGGCGAAGGATTCTCGGTCGACATCGCCAAGGCCTGGGAGAAGGAGTTCTTCGCCGGGGACCTGCCCGCGACCCGACGAGTCGCGTTGCGGTTGGCGATCGTGCTCGGTGACGGAGCGGCTTTGAACATGTTGGCCACCGCGGCCAGATTCGGTGCGGGCGGTGCCCAGTATGAAGGTCGTTGGTTCCCCCACCGGCGCTATCGCGGGGTCGGCCCGGACGCTTCCGGGCCGACCGTCTGGCGGGGGCATCCGCCAACTCACGGACGACAGCGGTTCAGCTGGGTCCATATCGACGATGTGCTCCGGGCGATCCGGTTCATCGACGAACATGACGAGCTCAGCGGGCCGATCAACGTCTCGAACCCACAGGTCGCGGACAATCGCTCACTGATGAAAGCGCTGCGCACAGCAGTGCGTATGCCCTTGGGGTTTCCTGCACCCAGGTGGCTGCTCGAGATCGGGATGACAATCCTGCGTCAGGAGTCGGAACTCGTGCTCAAGAGTCGGTGGGTGCTGCCGGCACGACTCGAAGCGGCCGGGTTCGACTTCAGGTGGACCGACATCGAAGCGGCGACGAAGCACCTGCTGCGCTGAGGAGTCGGTACTGCACTCCCCGTCTGGGGGAACGGCTTCCCCCACTGCCGGGGAACGTCGGGGTCACACGCTCAGCCGACGGCCGCCTCGGCGGGGATTCCCTGCTCGACGCAGTCGGCGCAATAGGGCTGCAGACCCTTGTCCGTGCAATCGGCGCACCGCAGGTACTGCCTGCGGCACTCGAGATTCGCACAGTTGACGAACTCCGGGGTCTTGTTGTCGCAGGACACACAGTGCCCGATGGATTCAACGTTGTCCCCGAACTCGACGTGCATGCGCTTGTCGAAGACGTAGAGCGATCCGTCCCAGTAGCCGGAGCTGCCGAAGGCCTCGCCGTAGCGGACGATGCCGCCGTCGAGCTGATAGACCTCTTCGAACCCGCGGTTCTTCATGAGCACGGACAGGACCTCGCAGCGGATTCCGCCGGTGCAGTAGGTGACGACGGGTTTGTCCTTGAGGTCGTCGTATTTGCCGGATTCGATCTCGGCGATGAAGTCACGCGTGGTGTCCGTGTCGGGCACGATCGCGTCCCGGAACTTCCCGATCTGCGCCTCCATCGCATTGCGGCCGTCGAAGAAGACGACCTCCTCGCCGCGTTCGTCGAGGAGTTTGTGCAGGGCTCCTGGTTTGAGATGCTGGCCGCCGCCTTGGACTCCGTCATCTGTCACAGTGATCTCGTCCGGGGTGCCGAAGGTCACGAGTTCGTCGCGGACCTTCACGCTCAGGCGTGGGAAGTCATCGCCCTGACCGTTCGACCATTTGATGTCCGCGCCTTTGAACGGTGCGTAGGACTTCGTCGCCCGCACGTACTGCTTCACGTCGAAGATGTCCCCTCCGACCGTGGCGTTCATTCCGTCTTTCGATACGATGATCCGCCCCTTGAGCCCGAGGCTCTCGGCCAAGGTGTGCTGCCACAGCTTGACCGCTTCGGGGTCGGGCAGCGGGGTGAAGACATAGAACAGGACGATCTTGGGAGTTGCCATGGTTTCCATTCTAAGTGGCGGGCGACCATCCGATTCCCAGCGGGGAACGGCTCACCCCCTCCCCGAGGCGGCCCTGTCCGTGGACGCGCTTCGCCCTTGCAGTGGGGGCACGGCTAAGATTGGCCGTGAGTGCCGTGTCGTATGAAAGGGCCCCGAAGAGGACATGACGTCTAACCTCAGCTCTGCGGATTCCACGCAGGTCGATTCCCCGCAGAACGCATCGAAGAAGGTCAAGGAGACGGTCGAGTTCGCAGCGGCGAACCCCGACGTCGAGCAGCCTTTCGCCGATCTCGGTCTCACGGCCGACGAATACGAGAAGATCAAGGCGATCCTCGGACGTCGCCCCACCTCGGCGGAATTGGCCATGTATTCGGTGATGTGGTCCGAGCACTGCTCGTACAAGTCCTCGAAGGTCCACCTGTCCAAGTTCGGTGACAAGGTCACCGAGGACATGAAGAAGCACCTCCTCGTGGGCATCGGCGAGAACGCCGGCGTCGTCGACATCGGGAACGGCTGGGCCGTGACCTTCAAGGTCGAATCGCACAACCACCCCAGCTACGTCGAACCCCACCAGGGTGCGGCCACCGGAGTCGGCGGCATCGTGCGCGACATCATCTCCATGGGTGCGCGCCCGGTCGCCGTGATGGATCAGCTGCGGTTCGGAGCCATCGACCATCCGGACACCGCCCGTGTCGTCCACGGCGTAGTCGCCGGCATCAGCAATTACGGCAATTCCCTGGGCCTGCCGAACATCGGCGGCGAAACCGTCTTCGATTCCGTCTATCAGGGAAATCCGCTGGTCAACGCCCTGGCTGTGGGTGTCATGCGGCATGAGGACATCCGTTTGGCCAACGCCTCGGGACTGGGCAACAAGGTCGTGCTCTTCGGTGCGCGCACCGGTGGCGACGGCATCGGCGGTGCTTCGATCCTCGCCTCCGAGTCCTTCGACGATTCGAAGCCCTCGAAGCGCCCCGCCGTCCAGGTCGGCGACCCGTTCGCCGAGAAGGTGCTCATCGAATGCTGCCTCGAGCTCTTCCACGCCGGTGTCGTCGAAGGCATTCAGGACCTCGGCGCTGCAGGCATCTCCTGTGCGACCTCGGAACTGGCCTCCAACGGTGACGGCGGTATGCACATCGCGCTCGACGACGTGCTGCTGCGCGATGAGACGCTGACCCCTGAGGAGATCCTCATGTCGGAGTCGCAGGAGCGGATGATGGCCGTCGTCCGTCCCGACCGCCTCGAGGAGTTCCTCGAAATCGTCGGCAAATGGGAGGTCGAGACCTCCGTGCTCGGCGAGGTCACTGATTCCGATCGTCTCGTCATCGAATGGCACGGCGACGTCATCGTCGATGTGCCCCCGCGCTCGGTCGCCCACGATGGACCCGTGTACAACCGTCCGTTCACCGCACCGTCATGGACCGCCGAGGTGGCTGCGAACACCGTTGAGGCCGCTGGTTTGGCGAAACCCGAGTCCGATGATGAGCTGCGGTCGACGATGCTCGAGCTCGCGGGGTCGCCGAACCTCGCCTCGAAGTCGTGGATCACCTCACAGTACGACAAGTACGTCCAGGGCAATACCGCGCTGGCCTACCCGGATGATGCCGGTGTCGTCCGCGTCGACGAGGAGTCCGGTCTCGGTGTGGCCATCGCCACCGACGCCAACGGCCGCTACAGCTTCCTCGACCCGGCGCGCGGTGCCCAGCTGGCTCTGGCCGAGGCCTACCGCAATGTCTCGACCTCAGGTGCCATTCCGCGTGCGGTCACCGACTGCCTGAACTTCGGGTCTCCCGAGGATCCGGAGATCATGTGGCAGTTCGCTCAGGCCGTCGAAGGCCTCGCCGATGCCTGCCAGGACCTGGGAATCCCGGTCACCGGCGGCAATGTGTCCCTGTACAACCAGACCGGCGGCGTGGCCATCCACCCGACTCCGGTCGTCGGTGTGCTCGGTGTCTTCGATGATGTCACCCGCGCCACTCCGAGCGGCTGGCAGGAGCCGGGCCAGACCATCTATCTGCTCGGCACCACCGATGCGGAGCTCGACGGTTCGGCGTGGGCCGACGTCACGGCGGGCCACCTCGGCGGGGTTCCTCCGCAGTACAAACCGGCTGCGGAGAAGGAACTCGGCGAGATCCTCATCAACTGCTCGCGCGACGGCATGATCGATGCCGCGCACGATCTGTCCGAAGGCGGACTGTCGCAGGCGCTCGTCGAATCGTCGCTGCGATATGGCACGGGTGCCCGGATCTGGCTCGACGAGGTCTGCGAGCGTGACGGCGTCGACGTGTTCACCGCACTGTTCTCCGAATCGACGGCTCGCGCGATCGTTGCCGTGCCGCGCTCGGAAGAGGTCCGCTTCAAGGACATGTGCACGGCCCGGCGGTTCCCGTTCGTGCGCATCGGCATGACCGATGCCGGTGACGGAGCTCCTGCGCTCGAGGTCGTCGATCACTTCTCGATCGGCCTCGACGAACTCGGCCAGTCCCACGAGGGTACGCTGGCTGATCGCTTCGGCGGCAGCGTCGCGGCGGTGACCGAAACCGCGGTCTGAGCCACGACTGGCGAAGACTGACGCCGAGACGGCCTCTCGGCCTCGATACGACCAGCTGCGATTGGTCCTCTCGAGGCCGAGAGGCCGTCTCGCTGTCGTGCTGTGTGCGAATCGCCCTGCTGGGCGTGACAGTCACGAAGGCGGGTCGGCAGACTTCTCGCCTTCGCGCTTGCTGCGGCGCCAGCGGTCACGCAGCGGTCCGATGAGGCCCCAGGCGACAGCGGTGAAGACGGCGACGATCGTCCAATAGATCAGCCAGAAGGAATCAGCCGAGCCCGCAATCACGATTCCGATGGCCAGCAGTGCGATGGTGATCGCCGAGGCGGTCAGGCAGCGCAGCCAGTACTCGAGACTGGTTCGGGTCGGCACGGCAGGCAGTTCGGCCTCGCTGAGACCCGTATGGCGACGGGCGAATCGGCGGTCGACGTGGGCGATGGCCTCCGGACCGAAGACGACGGAGAAGCCGACGTAGAACGCGGCCATTCCGTGGCTGAAGTCCGATACCGCTCCCCGGTGCAGATCGATGTAAGTCAGGACGATGATGACGACGTCGATGAGGGGCGTGGCGATGAGGAGAACTGTTGAAACCGTTCTCCAGCGCAGCAGATACCTCGCGCAGACTCCGACGAGCAGAAAGATCCAGAACAGTACTTCACCGGCGATGATGAACAACAGCATCGAGCGACACACCCATTTTGATCGATGACATGTTTTTCTCGCTCGACTGTACCAAACTAGAGCTCGAGGAGGAACAAGGTGCCGAAATTCGTGGACCATGATCAGCGCCGCGCCGACATCGGGTGGGCCGTGGCCCGGCTCATCGCGGCCGAGGGGATTCAGGCCGTGTCGGTTCGCGCCGTCGCCGCCGAATCGGGGTATCAGCCCTCGACTCTGCGGCACTATTTCCCTCTGGCAGACGAGATGACAGCGCATGCTCTGGTCCTCATCAGTCAACGGCAGCAGCAGCGACTGTCAGCGAAGAGTTGGCCCGAGGACCCACGTCTGGCGATTCGCGAAGCCTGGTGCGAAGCTCTTCCCCTCGACGAGGATCGCCGGATCGAGGCACAGGTCTGGTTCGCCTCAAGCATCACCGCGCGATCGGATTCGGCGCGGAAGGCTCTGGCATCGATCAACGAAGGACTCGACAGACTCTGTGCCAACACCATCGAGGTCTATACCGGACGGGCCGGCGATGCCTCGGCCCGTACAGCTCTTCGCGCCGTCACCGATGGGCTCGCGCTGAACGGGGTCATCGATCCCGAACGCTTCACCCCGTCCGTCGTCGAATCGAGCCTCGATCTCTATCTCGACCAGCTGCAGCGACCGGATCAGTAAGCAGGCTGTGCTGGCGCCGGGGCCGTCGCCCCATCGACACGGCCAAGCAGATGGAAGAGCCCGAGACTTGCGAAGATGAGCAGGAGCCACACGGCTTGGAGGAGAGCTCCGGCCATGACGCCGGTCGCGACGTTCTCGGCCAGCGGTTGTGCAATAGTCGTACTGAGCACGGCGAGGATCGCACCGAGGACGACAGCGATAACGAGGAGCCACCACCGACGATTGCGTGCGATGTTCCATCCGCAGAAGACGGCGGCCAGGAAGAATCCGTTGAGCACCCCTTGGATGACGTTCATGGTGAGCAGCGGCCCCCTGACCTCCGTCCCGGCCGATGCCAGAAGGATCCCTGTCAGCGGCGTGAGGATCATCAGCGTTGCGCATCCGAGAAAGAATACTCCGGCGCCGATGAGTCTCCGCGCCCAGCTGGTGTTCTTCACCAGGAGAATGGCTGCAGTGCCGAGGACCAGCCGGAGACAAGCGCAGATGATCGACCCGACGCTGAAGAGCAGGATTACTGAGGTCGCCTCCCCCGACGTTACCATCGGGGCCAACACCAACGACGGCAGCACCCCGATGATGAGTGCCGCCCAGAACAGACTGCGGGCAAGCCAGCCCGGATTCTGCGGAACCGACACCATCGTCGCCGCCGGGCTCCGACCGAGTCCCTGGCTCCACGGCTGACCGGTGCCTGACCGCCCGGCTGGGTCCTGACCGTATTGTCCGCTACTCATGCCCCCAGCATATGAGCCAACCTCACTTGTGGCTGAACAGAACGGACAGTTTTTCAGTACCGGACTGAGCCGACCGCACCGCGTCTCCGGACGACCAACTCGTTACGTCACGTGTCCCAAGATGACGACAACAACTCATGCGCCACTGCGAATGTGATTGCCTGAGAAGGAATGCTGCGGAGCGACTGCCGCAGTCGCACTGAACAATCGAACCGAAGAAGAGGAGTCAGTTATGGCAACGATTCGCACATCCCACGCGGGATCCTTACCCCGCACCCCCGAACTCATCGAGGCCAACAAGGCCAGGCAGGCGCAGAACACCGCCCGCCTGGCCGGCGAGTCCGTGTCGCAGGAACAGGAGCAGGAATTCGACGAGCTGCTCGCCGCCAGCGTCACCGACCTCGTCAAGCGACAGAAGAACCTGGGCATCTCGCTGCCCAACGATGGCGAATACGGTCACGCCATGGCCGCGGACTTCGACTACGGCGCCTGGTGGCACTACTCGTTCGCCCGCACCGGCGGGCTCGAACTCCACGACATCGACCTCTGGGAGATCCCGGCCAACCGTTCGACTCCGGGCAATATCGTGCTCACGAGCATGCCCGACCGCCGTGACCGCAACCTCTTCCCGAACGTCTACACAGATCCGAAGGCCGGCACCGACACCGGCCAGCAGCCGCAGTTCCCGAAGGCCACCGGCCCGATCAGCTACATCGGTCAGGACCAGGTCAACCGTGATGTCGCGAATCTCAAGGCCGGTCTGGCTGCCGCCGGCTATGACGAGCGTGCCGGGTACATCAATGCGCTCTCCCCCGGTTCGGCCTCCCGCATCGCCAACGAGTACTACTCATCCGATGAGGAGTTCATCTGGGCGTGGGCCGATGTGCTGCGGGAGGAATACCTCGCCATCACCGAGGCGGGCCTGACCGTCCAGATCGACGATCCGTCCTTGGCGGAGAACTTCGACCAGATCAACCCGGAACCGTCCTTCGATGACTACCGCTCGTTCATCCAAGTCCGCATCGATGCGCTCAACCATGCGCTGCGCGGAATCGACCCCGCTCAGGTGCGCGTGCACACCTGTTGGGGCTCCTGGCACGGACCGCATGTCACGGACCTGCCGTTCGCCGAGATCGTCGACCAGGTGCTTTCGATCAATGCCGCCGGCATCACTTTCGAAGCCGCGAACGTCCGCCACGAACACGAATGGCGGATCTGGGAAGACAAGAAGCTGCCCGAGGGCAAGTACATCATCCCCGGCATCGTCTCCCATTCGACGAACGTCGTCGAGCATCCCGAACTCGTTGCCGAGCGCATCGGCCGGTTCGCCAAGCTCGTCGGACCGGACAACGTCGTCGCCTCCACCGACTGCGGCTTGGGCGGACGAGTCCACCCGGACATCGCCGTCGCGAAGCTGCAGTCCCTGACCGAAGGTGCCCAGATCGCTTCGAAGCGCTTCTGATCCGCGGCTGCGGAAACAGCAGCAACAGCAGTAACACCGGTCCCCTCCGCTCGGCTCCAACGCCGGACGGAGGGGACTTCTGCATCACGCCCCGATGCCGAGCTCCTCATCGAAGCAGTCGGCAAGCGTCGGGTGGGCGTACTGGTAGCCGGTTTCCTGCAGCTTCTCCGGCACCACTCGCTGGTCCGCCAGCGCGAGTTCCTTCGCCCCGTCACGGCCGAGCATGAGCTCTGTGATGAAACCGGGCGTCGGGATCCATGCCGGCCTGCGCAGATGGGCGGCGAGAGCCTCGGCGAATTCCGCCTGCGAAACGAGATCCGGGGCAACAGCGTTCACGGGTCCCCGCACATAGTCGTAGAGGACGGCGTGCACATACGCGCGCGCCACGTCGTCGAGGGAGATCCAGGCCAGAGCCTGCTCCCCGCTGCCCAATCGACCTCCGGCGCCGGCGAGGAACAGCGGCGCCTGCAGTTTGAGCAGACCACCCAAGGAACTGAGGACGACTCCGGTCCGGATCGACACGCGCCTGATTCCGGCGTCCTCGACTCCGGCCGCAGTCTCCTCCCACTTCTGGCACACCTCGGCGAGGAATCCCTCACCGGCCGGCCCCGTCTCGTCGACAGGTTCGTCAGTTTTCGACCCGTAGTAGCCGACCGCAGAGGCGCAGACGAAGACCGAGGGGCGCTTCTCCTCGGGCAGACCGCGCATCGTTTCGACGAGCAGCCTCGTCGAGTCGATGCGGGAGGACCAGATCTCGTCCTTCGCGTGCTTGGTGAACCGCGTGGCGATGGATCGCCCACCGAGGTGGACCACCGCATCCGCCCACGCGAGGTCGCGTGGATTGAGGATCCCCAAGTCCGGATTCCAGTGCACCTCGTAGGGAAACTTCGGGGTCTCGCGGACAAGCAGTCGGACGAAATGTCCGGCGGTGGAGAACAGTGCGGCGACCTGGCGTCCGATCATTCCGCTTCCGCCGGCGATGAGGATGTGTTTGCCCTTCTTCCGCGTCAGCAGGGGCGCATTCGTGGATTCGAGGAAGTCGATGTCCATGAGCATCCGCTTGCGGCGGGCGTCGAAAGTCGCGTCGAGGTAGTGGGTGAGCCCGCGGTCGATGACGTCGAAGCCCTGGGGAGCCATGGAGAATTCGATGTGGTCGTCGATCTTCGTCCCGCCGGCGACCGAGGTGAACTCGTGCGTGTGCTTCCACTGACTCAGCGGGCCCTTCTTCAGCTCATCGACGAAGGAGAATCGCGAGGGGCCCTCCGAATGCACCGAGCTGAACGGCCGCCGCACAAGGCCGTAAGTGCCGGGAACGCTCGTCTTCACCTGCGCCACCGAGCCCGGCGCGATCGGAGGATAGCTCTCCTCGACAATCTCCTGCGCCCAGTGAGGTGAGAGGCGAGTCAGCGCTCCTGGCCGAGCATGCCAGTCGAATGTGGTCTCCGCACCGAGCGGAACTTCAGAAGTCGACTCAAAGATTGTCATAGCATCCCTCCTACCTCGAATGATGCCACCGGTTTCTGAGAATATGACCTGCAACTCACCTAAGTCCAAGTGAATTGTTCTCGCCGAGGCGGCTCACCCTCCCAGCAGGTCCGCCGAAGCCGCCCGGCGGGGTCCGAAAGCTGCTTCCGCGGGCTCGAAGTGTGAGCGCAGTGATCTGGATCGGGGCGCTCACACTTCGAACCCGCGGGTGCAGCGCGGTCAGTCGGGGGCAGGGAGCTTGCCGAAGCGGAACGCCGACCAGAAGTCTCCGCGCACGTAGCCGTGCTCCGGCTCCGGCTCGAAGTCCCAGTGGCGGGCACGGCCGACCTTGAGCGCATCGGCCACAAGCTGACGGCTGCGCTGCGAACCGAGCACATGCTCCTCGAGATGCTCGAGATCGTAGCGGGACACGAGTTCGGCGCATACCGGCCAGGGGTGATCACCTCGGCGGGTCCGGTGATGATGAGCGAGACCCTCGAGGACCGTTCGTACGATGACAGGGGAATGTCGGCACCGAGGCTGCGAAGTCATCTCCGTTGTCGAGGCAGTCGATCTCCGAGGGCATCCGCCCGGGCGGCCAGCTGATCGGCTTCGATGACGACGATGTTCGGGGTGGTCATGAGTGGTCCTCTCTGCGGTCGGAGCCGAGGTCGGCTGCGGAATCGGTCACTGAATCCGGGGCGGATTCCGTCGCCGAGGCGACCCCGGAGTCCGCATCGGTCGTGGAGGCGCCGTTCCCTTCGGTCGCGTCCGTCGCCGAGGCGGCCTCCGCCTCGGCGGGGGCGGTGCCGTCATCCGGAGTCCATCCGTCGGCCCACTCCCCCGTCTCGTAGTCGAATCCGACGGGTTCGCCGTTCTCGTCCGTGCGCTGGTACCAGCCGGTGTAGTCCTCGTGTTCGGAGTCGATGCCGCAGTTCGCGCCGTCCCCCGGTTCGGTGGGCACGACCTGCAGGGCGAAGTCGTCGCCGTAGGATTCGGCACCGGCGACTACCGCATTGTCCACGGCGTTCTGCGCGTACTTCCGGCGCAGTGCCATCGGGTCGGTGCGCAGCTCCCTCACCCAGGCGATGATGATGAAGAGCATGATGACCGCGAACGGCACAGCCGTGACGATGACGAGCTGCTGGAGGCCCTCGAGTGCGTTCGCGTTGCCGAGCAGGAGCATCACCACGGAGATGCCCGACATCACCAGGCCCCAGAACACGACCACCCACCTCTTCGGCTCCTGGTCGCCGCGGCTGGCGAGCATGCCCATGACCACGGAGGCGGAGTCAGCGGAGGTGATGAAGAAGATCGCGAGCACGACGATCGCCACGAACGGCAGCCATTCGACGTAGGGAAGGTTGTCGACGAGCGCGAAGAAGACCTCGGGGGCGGCCATGCTGTCGGAGAACCCGGCGGCGCCGTCCCGGTACATCGAGATCGAGGTTCCGCCCATGATCCCGTAGGCGACGAAGAGCAGCGTCGAGGGGATGAAGATCGTACCGAGGAGGAATTGGCGGATGCTGCGTCCGCGCGAGATGCGGGCGATGAAGGTGCCGACGAAAGGCGACCAGGAGATCCACCAGGCCCAGTAGTAGACGGTCCACACCGACTGGAACTCCTGGGTCTCGGAGCCCCAGGACAGGGACTTGCCCATGAGGTCGAACATCGACCCGAGGTACTCCATGAGCGCCGAGGGCAGCAGGTTGAGCAGGAACAGGGTCGGCCCGAGGAAGAGGACGATGCCGACGATGGCGATCGTGAGCACGATGTTGATGCTCGACAGGTAGCGGATGCCCTTCGACACACCTGAGACCGCGGAGATGACGAAGCCGATGGTGAGGACGAGGATGATGATGACGAGCATATTGTTCGTCATCGGTCCCGCACCGGAGACGATGCTCACTCCGGTGCCGATCTGCATGGCTGCGATGCCGAGCGCGGCGGCCGTGCCGAACAGTGTGGCGACGATGGCGAAGATGTCGACGAGTTTGCCGGCGAAGCCCTCCGACTGTCGTTTGCCGAAGAGGCTGACGAAGATCGAGGACAGCAGCAGGGACCTACC
The DNA here is from genome assembly GCF_052105255.1 of Brevibacterium sp. Classification (NCBI taxonomy): domain Bacteria; kingdom Bacillati; phylum Actinomycetota; class Actinomycetes; order Micrococcales; family Brevibacteriaceae; genus Brevibacterium; species Brevibacterium sp. The sequence goes on along the minus strand of NZ_JBQDYQ010000034.1, from coordinate 23,687 downwards.
GCGGCGGTAGGCGGCGTACGCGATCGCGCCGCCCACCAGGGCGTACATCGCCCAAGCGTGGAATCCCCAGTGGTAGTAGGTCTGCGCCATCGCGCCGTGGAGCGCTTCGATCGACTCCGGATCATTCGTCAGCGGGGGTGGAGTGATGAAGTAGGTGAGCGGCTCAGAGGGGCCGAAGAAGAGGACTCCGATGCCGATGCCCGCAGCGAAGAGCATCGCCACCCAGGCGAACGTGGAGAACTCGGCCTTCTCCCCGTCCTTTCCGAGCGGGATCTTTCCGTACGGGGAGAACGCGAGGATGAGCATCGCGACGAGGATGACGAGGGCGACGAGGTTGAACAGCCAACCCACGTTCATCGTCGACCAGTCGAATGCGGCCTGCGCCACCGAGGCGACGCTGCCGGAATCGGCGATGCCCCAGATGACGAAGGCGACCGTGAGGGTTCCGGCGATCGCGAAGATCACTTTGTCGAGGGAGTACCGGCGTCGCTGTTCGTCGATGGCGATGCCGGGCACGAGGATCGGGTGGGTGTCGTGCGGGTAGTGGCCGTGTGTGTCTTCGAGATCGGCCTTCACGGGTCCGCGCGGGCGGCGGTAGTCGAATCGGCCGAGGTTGCGCCCGGTCTCGCGACCGACGCGTTTGGCGTCAGCCCCCATCCGGCGGGCATCGGCCATGATCCGTTCGCGTGATGCGCGGCGGGCCGCCTCGGTGGGGGCATCGGACCGCTTTTCCGGGCCCGGATCCTGTTCGTCGGTGCGTTTTGAGTCATCTGTCATGTGTCGGTTCACACTCTTTCGATTGTTGCGGAAACTGCCGGGATCGATCGGTGCCGCGCACGGAGACGAACGCGTCAGGAGCCGATGGCATGAACGCACATCGGGTCAGAGTCGGAGATCAGGTGCTGCGACCGGCCGGTGGTCGTCAGACTGGCAGATGGTCTGCGGATCGGCGACCGGTGACTAGGGCTCTCCGCCCCACCAGCCGACGGCCACGGGTTCCCAGGAATCGTTGGCGAAGCCGCAGCTCGGGCGTTCTCGATTCGGGGTCGACCATCCCCAGCAGTGATGGTCGTCGAATCTGAGAGGGGTCATGCCTTCGGACGATAACAACTTGCGTGAGGCTTCACAACAAATTCTCAGCAGCGAATGGGGGCCGCCATCGCCGAGGATGCACCGGGCTGAGCCGCTCGGACCTGCCCCGCGCGGGAACGGTCAATCGGGCAGTCCTGGTCGGTTCGGCAGACCCGGGTCAGCCTATTTCGACGAGGATGACTCCGACGGTGATGAAGCCGATGCCCAGCAGCGCCTTGCGCGTGAGCGGATCCTTCCAGATCACCCGGGAGAGCAGGCAGACCAGCGCGACTCCGCAGGCTGCCCACAGACCATAGGCGACGCCGAGAGGCATGCCCTCGGCAAGTGTGCGGCCGAGGAAGAAGAAGGCCGCGGTGTAGCTGATGGCCACGGGAATGAACCAGATCCTGCGCTGCAGTCCGGCGCTCGCACGCAGGCACAGGGTGCCGGCGACCTCGCTGAGGATCGACAGTGCCAACCACATCCAGCTCATTCGGTGACCTCCGTGACCACGGTCGCGGATTCTTCGGGAGTGCCGGATTCGACGAGGATGACGCCGATGATGATGAGGGCGATGCCGATGATGGCGCCGACGCTCAGAAGTTCACCGAAGAACACGACACCGAGCACGGCCACGAGGGCGACCCCGCTGGCCGACCAGGTCGCGTACACGGCGCCGAGGGGCATGCCCAGGCGCTGGGTGAGGCCGAGGATGAAGAAGGCCGCGGCGTAGAGGACGACGACCCCAGGAATCCACACCGGATCGGCGACCGCGGCGCGCAGCATCAGGGTGGCGGCCACCTCGGCGAGGATGGCAGTGACGAGCAGCAGCAGACGTGTCGAGTTCATCCTGTCACCTCCGCCGCAGAATCGTCGGACGTTCCCGCAGCGACTCCCGCCGCGGCATCGATGGCTGCCTCAGCGGCATCGATGAGCGCGAGCGCGTGTGTGCGCACGGCCGCGAGATCGCTGGAGGGGAACACCCCGGTGGCTTCGGACATCCATGCACCGTCGGCACAGAATCGGGCGGCGGTGAGCAGTGACACGGCACGATCATCGAGCCCGGCGGTGTCGAACCACGGACCGAGATGCTCGCTCCACGCCCGCGACAGCTTCGGGTGGTAGAGCGCATCGGAGAAGATCCAGTAGTCGGCGCGCGAGACCTCGGCGGTGGTGGCCACGGTGACGTAGGCCCGATGCCGGTCGAAGCTCGTCAGTTCCCGACTCGAATGTCCGGTGTGCTCACGCAGCCGCTGCGCCCAGTCTTTCGCGGCATGGTCGACGAGCCCGAGCATGAGCGCTTCCTTGGACGGGAAGTGATACATCAGGCCCGGTTTCGTCAGTCCCGCCTGCTGCGCGACCGATTCGAGCGAGATCGTCACACCCTGCACCGAATCATGCGATTCGGCCAGAGCCTTCGCCGCCTCGAGAATCCGCATCCGTCCGTCATTCGCCATGCCTCAATTTTACCAACCGGTTGGTAAAGTTCGCCAGTGCGGAAGAGAGGGTGGTCCGCACCCCGCGGTGTGAACCACCCTCCTATGTGCCTCGGCCGGGTGTCATGCGCGCGGCCGCTCTCCAGCGAGCTCGTCACCCATGCGCTTCAGAGGCTATCGAGTAACGGCTCAGTTGAGCAGTGCCCGGTCGCCGAGAGTCGCTCCCTTGAGTTTGGAGAATTCGTCGAGCAGGGTCTCGACGGTCAGGTCCTTCTTCTCCTCGGCCGAAGCCTGGTAGATGATCCGCCCTTCATGCATCATGATCAGCCGGTTGCCCAGCGCGATCGCCTGCTCCATATTGTGGGTGACCATGAGGGTGGTCAGCCCGTCGGCCTCGACGATCTTCTTCGTCAGGGTCGACACGAGGGCTGCACGCTGCGGGTCGAGAGCGGCGGTGTGCTCGTCGAGCAGCAGGATCCGCGGCTGGGTGAATCCGGCCATGAGCAGGCTCAGTGCCTGCCGCTGTCCGCCGGAGAGCAGTCCGACCTTCGTCTTCAGCCGGTTCTCGAGGCCGAGCTCGAGAGTCGCCAGCTCCTCTTTGAAGTGCTTGCGCCGTTCCGAGGTGGTCCCCCGCCCCAGCCCGCGCGGCTGTCCGCGTTTGAGCGCAAGGGAGAGGTTCTGTTCGATCGTGAGGTCCGGAGCGGTTCCGGCCATCGGGTCCTGGAAGACTCGGCCCAGGTATCCCGCTCGCTTGTATTCGGGCATCCGCGACACCTCGCCGCCGTCGATGGTGATCGACCCGGAGTCGATGGGCAGGCGGCCGGAGATGGTGTTGAGCAACGTCGATTTTCCGGCACCGTTGGAGCCGATGACGGTGACGAAGTCGGATTCGTCGAGTTCGAGCGAAAGCCCTTGCAGTGCCTTGCGTTCGTTGACGGTGCCGGGGAAGAAGGTCTTGGAGATGTTGTCGATCGTGAGCATGGGTCTCAGATCTCCTTCCCGGCTCGGGCGCCGGTCGCGCCGGCAGGGATGTCGGCGACCTCGGCGGGGTCTTTCCTATCGGCCGGTCCCGCCGGCACCGAGGCGGCCGCGCGGTTTCCGCGTCCGCGCAGAGAGGGGATCCGTTTGAGGAATCCCCACCTGGGCAGCAGCAGTGCGATGACGACGAGCAGCGCGGTCGTCAGCTTCATATCGTTCGTATCCAGGCCCGCACGCAGGGCGAGGAAGATGATGAGCCGGTAGACGACCGACCCGAGGAGTGCGCCGAGGCTGGCCATGACGATGTTGCGGCTGCCGAACACGGCCTGGCCGAGGATCACCGAGGCGAGCCCGACGAGGATGAGGCCGATGCCCATGCTGATATCGGAGAACCCCTGGTACTGAGCGACGAGCGCTCCGCAGAGCGCGACGAAGCCGTTCGACAGCGCCAGGGTGAGCATCGTCGAGTTGTCGGTGTTGACGCCGAGACTGCGGATCATCTCTTTGTTGTTGCCGGTGGCCTGGATGGCCAGTCCGAGATCGGTGGTGAGGAACCAGTCGATGGCGAACTTGAGGATGAGGGCGAAGGCGAGCAGGATCGCAATCGACACCCAGGTGCCCATGAGCATGTTCTCGCGCAGCGGGGTGAACACGGTGTCTTCTCGCAGGAGCGGCAGGTTCGCCTTCCCCATGATCCGCAGGTTGATCGACCACAGGCCGATCATCGTGAGGATTCCGGCGAGCAGTCCGTCGATGCCGCCTTTCGTGTGGAGCAGGCCGGTGATGTAGCCGGCGATGAGTCCGGCGCCGATCGCCGCGAGCGTGGCCAGGAAGGGGTTGACCCCGGCGATGATGAGGGAGGCTGCGGTGGCGCCGCCCGTGGTGAAGCTTCCGTCGACGGTGAGGTCGGGGAAGTTGAGGACCTTGAAGGTCAGATAGACCCCGAGCGCCATCGCGCCGTAGATGAGCCCGAGCTCCAATGCTCCGAACATGGGTTTCCGTTCATTTCTGGTGTGTGGTTCGTGGTGGACCCGAGGTCGCCGGGGTCAGCGCCGGCGGCCTCGGGGCCGGTGACGTCGGTGGAATCGAGGAGTTCAGACCTCGCTGCACCGGGTCACGGGGTGTTGCGTGCGTCGATCACTCGATGACGTTGTCGGCTTCGTCGATGAGCTTCTGCGGAATCTCGGCACCCTGGGCCTCGGCGGCCTTCGGGTTGACGACGAGCTCGAGATTCGAGCTGGTCTCGACGGGCATTTCGGCGGGCTTCTTTCCGTCCTGGAGGATCTTCAGAGCCATTTCGCCGGTCTGTTCGCCGAGCTTCGTGTAATCGATGCCGCGGGTGATCGCTGCGCCGGATTCGACCTGGCCGGCCTCCGACCCGACGAGCAGAGCCTTGTTCTTCTCTGCCGCCTGGACCATGGTCGACACTGCCGAGACGACGTTGTTGTCGGTGGGCACGTAGTAGGCGTCGACCTTGCCGAGCGAGTCCACGGCCTGAGCGAGCTCGCCCGAGTTCGCGATCGTCGCCTCCTTGATCTTCACGTCGAGGCCCTCTGCCGCCTTCTTCGCGAGATCGACCTGCACCTGCGAGTTGACCTCACCGGAGCTGTAGACGATGCCGACGGTCTTCGCATCGGGTTTGACGTCCTTGACCAGCTTCAGCTGCTCTTCGACCGGGTTGAGGTCGGAGGTGCCGGTGACGTTGCCGCCGGGGCTGTCATTGGAATCGACGAGTCCGGCCTCCTCGGCGTCGGTGACGGCGGTGAAGAGCACGGGCTTGTCGGTGATCGCCTGGGCTGCGGCCTGAGCGGCCGGGGTGGCCACGGCGAGCACGAGGTCGAGGTCGTCGCTGGCGAACTGCTGAGCGATCGAGGTCGCATTGGCCTGTTCGCCCTGAGCGTTCTGCACGTCCCATTCGACGTCGACGCCGGCATCCTCGAACGACTTCTTGAAGCCTTCGGTGGCAGCGTCGAGCGCCGGGTGCTGGACGAGCTGCGAGACGCCGATGGAGAACGAATCGCCTTCGCCGCCACCGCTCTCACCGCCGCCGCAGGCCGAAACCGCAAGAATCGAACCGACTGCCACCATCGCTGTGGCCACTTTGCTGAGACGCATTCTTCTCCCTTTCGGAAATTTCGATCCGCCGGTGCGGATCCGTCACGAATTCTGCATTCGACACCGCCGCTCCTCGCACGCAAGAACAGTGACGGCAATGCAGATGAATGATGCGCCGCGGTCACTCAGACCGTTCTGAGTTCATGACGCGCATCACGTCGAATGTGATGATATCCACTCTATGGCCCGGCACTGACACCGGGTGCCGAATCCGGGTTTTGGAGACAATCGTCCCAGTATCGTTATCTGCGGCGACAGTCGTCCCTTCAGGCCTGTGTTTCGACGTCCGTTCGTCCCAGCACGTCGAGGATCCAGGCGTATTCGAAGGCGATCTCCCTCCAGGCGTCATACCGCCCGGAGGCTCCTCCGTGACCGGCGACCATTTCGGTCTTGAGCAGAGCGTTCGCACCGACCTCGCGGAGTCGGGCGACCCATTTCGCGGGTTCGACGTAGAGGACTCGGGTGTCGTTGAGCGAGGTCACGGCCAAGATCTGCGGGTAGGCCGCCTCGGTGACGTTCTCGTAGGGAGAGTACGAGCGCATGTACTCGTAGACCTGCGGATCATGCAGCGGGTCGCCCCATTCCTCCCATTCGATGACGGTCAGGGGCAGCTCGGGCATGAGGATCGAGGTGAGCGCATCGACGAAGGGCACGTCGGCGCTGATTCCGGCGAAGAGCTCGGGCGCCATATTCGCAATCGCGCCCATGAGCAGGCCGCCGGCCGATCCGCCGCTGGCCACGAGCCGATCCGGACTCGTCCACCCGGTGTCGATGAGGTGGCGGGCGACGTCGATGAAGTCGGTGAACGTGTTCTTCTTCGCCGTGGTCTTGCCCTGGTCGTACCAGTGTCGGCCCATTTCGCCGCCGCCGCGCACGTGCGCGATGGCGAAGACGACGCCGCGGTCGAGCAGCGACAGCCGCGATACCGAGAAGTACGGGTCCATGCTCGCCTCGTACGAACCGTATCCGTAGAGGAGCAGCGGTTTCGCCGAGGCGGCGCTGCCGTTCGCCTCTTCCGCGCCGACTCCGTCCGCTGGGTCCTCCGGCGAGGCGGGATTGCTGGGTTCGTCGTGTTCGCCGTGTCCGTCGGACCGGTGCAGGTCCTTGCGGAAGACCACCGAGATCGGGATGTCGGTGCCGTCGCCGGCATTCGCCCACAGGAGGGTTTCGGTGTAGGCGTCGAGGTCGACGGATCCGAGAACGGGCTGACGCTTGAGGACCGTGTCAGTTCCGTCTGCGACGCTGTGCGAATAGAGCACCGCGGGCGTCGACATGGAGGTGAAATGCAGTCGGACGCTCGTCTGTGCGAATTCGGGATTGCCGCCCAGTGACAGGGTTCCGGTCTCCCGGTCGAAGGGCAGCTCCTGCAGCGGCCCGAAGGGAGAGGAGGCATCGCCGAGGCGGATGATGCCGACGCGGGCGAAGCCGCCGCGACGGTAGCTGAGCACGATGAAGTCGGCGAAGGCGTCGACATCTTCGATGCGCAGGTCATCGACCCGCAGTTCGCCGTCGTGCGTCTCGCCGCTGCGCAGTTCGCCATGGCGCAGTTCTCCTATGCTGCCTGCGGCTTCGGTGACGATGACCTCGCGACCGGGCGCGGTCGGATCCGCGGCGGGGACGTCGACAAGCTCGAAATCGGCGCGATTGCGGTTGTGGGTGATGAGGAATCGGTCCTCACCGCCGATGACGGCGTGCTCGACGGTGTATTCGACGCCGTCGACACGGGGCCAGATCTCCTGCGGTTCGGCTCCGAGGTCGTCGACGCTGACGCCCCAGTACCCGGTGGTCGTCTTCGACCCGGTGACGACGAACATCATCCGGCCCGAACGTGAGAATCCCGATCCGACGAAGAAGCGCTCATCGGGTTCGTCGAAGATGCACACGTCGTCGCTGCTGTCGGTGCCGACCACGTGGCGCCACACCTTCTCCGGCCGCCAGGCGTCGTCGACAGTGGTGTAGAAGACGAAGCGACCGCTCGGGCCGAGGGAGGCTCCGGCGAAGGTGCCCTCGATCGTGTCGGCGAGGTCGTCTCCTGTGGCCAGGTCGCGGAGTCGGAGGGTGTAGCGTTCGTCGCCGGTGGTGTCGACACCGTAGAGGAGTCTGCTGCCGTCGTCCGAGAGCGAGAAGGAGCCGAGGGAGAAGAACTCCTGACCGGCGGCGGCGATGTTCGAGTCGAAGACGACTTCTTCGCCGGGCAGAGGTTCTTCGCCGACCTCGGGCGGCGTCCAGTCATCGGGCCCAGAGATGGGGATCCGGACGCTGATGCCGTAGTCGAGCCCGGCCTTCGTGCGGGAGAAGTACCAATAGTTCCCGCGCCGGTTGGGCACGGACATATCGGTCTCTCTGATGCGCGTCTTGATCTCGGTGAAGATCGAATCCCGGAGCCGTTCGAGGTGAGCCGTCTGTGCGCTCGTCCAGTCGTTCTCTGCTTCGAGGTGGGCGATGACTTCGGGCGACTCCTTCTGGCGCATCCACTCGTAGTCGTCGATGAAGGTATGGCCGTGATGGGTGCGTTCGAAGGAAACTTTCTTCGCCACCGGTGCGGAAGCGGGGGTGGTCGCTGTCGAGGCCCCGGTCTCGGACTTGGTCCCGACCTTGGACGGGGTCTGTGCTGAAGGAACGGTGGCAGGAGAATCGGCATCGGTCATGGTCCCACCCTAGTCACTCCGCCCGCCCACCTCGTCTGCGGTCAGTCGGCCGAGGCGTTTCCCCGATCTTCGCGGTTATGCCTCGGGGAGTGACCACGAACCGACGGCCCGCGACGACCAGGCGACGCCGCGCAGCGATGACCCGCCGTGAGCAGAATGCACTCAACGCGCTCAATGAGCAGAACGCGCAGAGCGAGCACAAGCTCGCAGTGGACACTCAGCAAGCTCTAAGGTGAGTCTCGAATCACACTCGCCTTCAAAGGAGAAGACCGTGCCACAGGCGCCACCTCCCGAGGATTCGACGGTCGAATCCTCCCATCCCTCGCGACGAACCTTCGGACGCATCGCCTACGGGGCGATCGCCTTGGCGGCGATCGGAACGGCGACGACCTACTCGGTCAGGGCCGCCTCGGCGAAGGGCGACCTGTCGTCGAATCTCACCCTCATCGCTCCGGCCGGCGCCGGCGGCGGCTGGGACGGCTTTGCCCGCGAGACCCAGCAGGCCATGCGCGTCGACCGGCTGGCCAACAACGCCCAGGTCGTCAACATCCCCGGAGCCGGCGGCACGATCGGCCTCGGCAAGTTCTCGACGATGCATGGTCGGGCGGACACGATCCTGGCCACGGGCACCGCCATGGTCGGCGGGATCGCACTGAACAAGTCGCCGGTCGGATTCGACAACACCACCCTGATGGCCCGCGTGGCCGAGGATTACGACGTCCTCATCGCCGCCGCCGATTCCCCGCACAACACGATCGACGATGTCATCGGCGCGTGGAAGAAGGACCCGAAGGGGCTCGTGTGGACGGGCGGTTCGGCGGGTTCGGTCGACCATCTCACGATCGCGCAGCTCGCGCTCCTCGGCGGGATCGCCGCGTCCGACATCACCTATATCCCGAAGTCCGGCGGCGGCGAAGCGATCCAGACGCTGCTCTCGGGGACCACCGATTTCGCTTCCTGCGGCTTCAACGAGGTCTCCGACCAGATCGAAGCCGGACGCGTCAAGGCCATCGGCGTGGCCGCCCCGAAGCGGGTCGAGGGCTTCGACGAGGTTCCGACGATGTCCGAACAGGGCTATGAGGTCACGCTGACGAACTGGCGCGGCTGGCTCGGCGCGCCGGACATCACCGGCGAGGAATCCGGCCAGCTGCTCGACATCCTCCGGAAGACCCGCGACAGCGCGGCCTGGAAGGACGCCCTCGAACGGAACAAGTGGACCGACGTGTGGCTGACCGGCGACGAGTTCGCCGAGTTCATCAAGGAGGACTCGTCACGGGTGGAGAAGCTGCTGAAGGAGTTGGGGCTGTGAACGCACAGACGACGAAACGCACGGGCCACCTCGGCGCGGGAACCTGGTGGCAGGGAAGGTCGGGACTCATCGTTCCCCTCATCATGGGAGCGTTCTCGACCTATCTGCTGGTCGGCATCCTCACGATGGACGTGCCTGCGGATGCGGACAAACCGGGTCCGCAGTTCTTCCCGACGATCATCATGCTCGTCGGCTACGCGCTGACGGTCCTGCTGGTCATTGCCTATATCCGCAATCCCGAAACCGTCGATGTCGACGATGCGGTACCGGCCCAGGTCGAAGAGGACAAGGCGTTCTCGACTCCGGTCACCTCGGCGGTCGCGGCCTCTCGGCTCTCCCCTCATGAGGAGGACGAACCCGAGGACGACCGCGCAGCTCTGGCCGCCGCCCGCAAGGCCGATTCGACGCACCGCACTCACAGTGACTTCGTGTCCCTGGCCTGGGGCGCCGGCGGTTTCGCGGCGTTCGCCCTCATCCTCGAATTCGCCGGGTGGATCATCGCCGCAGCGCTGCTGTTCTGGTGTGTGGCCCGGTCGATGGGATCGAAGAAGCCGCTGTTCGACCTCACTCTGGCACTGACGTTCTCGTCCCTGGTCTACATCGCCTTCGCGGTGATGCTGGGACTCAACCTTCCTTCGGGAATTCTGGGAGGTGGCTTCTGATATGGACGCTCTCATGTCCCTCTTCGAAGGCTTCGCACACGCTCTGACCCCGATGAACCTGCTGTGGGTGTTCGTCGGCTGCTTCCTCGGCACCGCAGTCGGCGTGCTGCCGGGCCTCGGGTCGTCGATGGCGGTGGCTCTGCTGCTGCCGATGACCTTCGCGCTCGACCCCACAGGTGCGTTCATCATGTTCGCCGGCGTCTACTTCGGTGGGCTCTTCGGCGACTCGACGATGGCCATCCTCATGAACACCCCGGGGCAGGCCTCTGCGATCGCCTCGACGTTCGAAGGTCACAAGATGGCCAAATCCGGGCGGGCCCCGCAGGCTCTGGCCACCGCTGCGATCGGCGCATTCATCGGCGGGTTCATCTCCTGCTTCCTCGTCGTCTTCCTCGCTCCCGCGCTAGCGGATCTGTCGACGAGCTTCGGCCCGGCCGAGTTCTTCGCCCTTGCCCTGTTCGCCTTCGTCGCCACCTCCTCGGTGGTCGCCGATTCGGTGCTCAAGGGGCTCACGGCTCTGGTGCTGGGCATCGGCTTCACCGTCATCGGCATCGACTCGGTTTCAGGTACTGAACGGTTCACTCTCGGTGTCCCCGAACTCTTCGACGGAGTTTCGCTGGTCACGGTGACGGTCGGTGTGCTGGCGCTGGGCGAAGTGTTCTTCATCGCCTCCCGGATCCGCCGCCAGGCCACGGACAACACGGTCAGCTCCTCGGGCCGCCCGTTCCTCTCCCGCAAGGAGGTCGGCGAAGCACTGCCGGCATGGCTGCGCGGTACGGCGATCGGTCTGCCTTTCGGTGTCATCCCCGTCGGCGGTGCCGATGTTCCGACGTTCATGGCCTACGGCCTGGAGCGCAAGCTCGATTCCCGGCGGAAGGATCCGCAGTTCGGAAAGGGCGCGATCCGTGGTCTTGCCGCCCCCGAGGCGGCCGGATCGGCGACGACGGGCATCGCGATGGGTGCGCTGCTGGCTCTGGGTCTGCCGATCTCGGCGACGGCGGCGATCATGCTCGCGGCGTTCCGCCAGTACGGCATCCAGCCTGGTCCGCTGCTCTTCGACCGCTCCCCCGAGCTCGTCTGGGGTCTGCTGGCGAGCTTCTTCGTCGCGATGGTAGTCCTGCTCATCATCAACCTGCCGTTCGCTCCGCTGTGGGCGAAGCTGCTGAAGATCCCGGACCCGTACCTCTACGGCGGCATCGCGGTCTTCTGCGGCCTGGGCATCTACGCGACGTCCGCCTCGACGTTCGAGCTGCTCATCCTGCTGGGCATCGGCGTGCTGAGCTTCGTGCTCAAGCGCTACGGTGTGCCGCTGGCTCCGCTGATGATCGGCATGGTGCTCGGGCCCCTGGCCGAGTCGAACCTGCGTGATGCCCTGCTGGCGGCCGGCGGAGATGCGTCGACTTTGGTGTCCTCGCCGATCACGATCGTCATCTACGTCGTGCTCATCGCCGCTCTGGTCTACACCGGCATCGGCCGAGTGCTGGCCCGCAAACGGCAGAAGCAGGCGACGCAGGATTCGCTCGCTCCGGCGAACTCGTCGCAGGGCTGACCCCGCGGCCGCGGCGTAGGCCGCCGTGATTGCTGGGTACGGTTCCGGCGGCGGCAATCACCAGCGACTGGGGAGATGGTCCCGGCTCAGCGCCGAGGAACGTCTCCCCAGTCCTGTGTCGTAAACGGCGCCGAACATAGGTCAGCACCGGATACTCTCTACCCCCAAGAAGTATCCGGTGCTGACCTATTTTCGTGGGGAGTCCACTGCACGGCGTCCACCGCCCAGCGCCCACTGCCCGTTAAGCGGGCTCAGCGGTCGGAATCAGATCGGGAGGCTGGTCTCGGCAGGAGTCGCCCGGCGCCTTTGAGGCCGAAGCTCGTGAGCACAGCGGCGACGAGGACGAGGACCATGGCCGCACCGGCGGCCCACTGCACGCCGAAGTCGAAGGCCGACACCGCCGCCTCGGTGATCCGCTCACCGGCTGCGGAACTCAGTCCGGACGCGTATTCGAGGGCGGAGCCGAGTGTATCGAACTCGGCTTTGTCTGCTGTGTCCCCGATCGCGGACTGCAGCGCGGATCCGTACATGAAGGTCGAGAGCCCGCCGAGCACGGTCGTGCCCATGACGGATCCGAATTCGTAGGCGGTCTCCGATATCGCCGAGGCGGCTCCGGCCTTGTGAGCGGGAACCGCGGCGAGGATGAGGTCGTTCGTGATGACCTCGGCGGTGCCGAGTCCGATGCCGAGGATAAGGAAGGCCAGCAGCATTCCCGCCACGGAGTGTTCGGAGGTGAAGGCGATGATGCCCATGCCGATGGCGTTGAGCGCGAGCGCACAGGGCACGACGACGCGCGGTTCGAAGCGGGCGATGAGCGGCACCGCGAGGTAGCCGGCCGCGACCGAGGTGATCAGTCCCGGGATGAGCACGAGGGCAGCGTCGATCGGAGAGAGTCCGAGCACGAGCTGGAGCAGCTGGGTGCCGAAGTAGAGGAACCCGGCCAGGCCCATGACGCTCAGCAGGTTCGACACCACCGCCGAGGTGAACACCCAGTTCGCGAACAGACGGACGTCGAGCATCGGGTTCGGTGTGGCGAGCTGGCGGAGGACGAAGCTGGCGCCGGCGACGATCGCCACGGACAGGGTGAACCAGAAGAGGAGGTCGGCACCAGACGCCATGCTGTGTTTGATGGCGAAGACGAGCGGGGCCAGGGCGAGCATCGACAGGATGATGGAGAGCGAGTCGAAGCGGCCGGGGTTCGGATCGCGCGATTCGGGCAGCAGGATGGCGGCCGCGGGGATGAAGAGCGCGATGAGCGGCAGGTTGATGAAGAAGACCGAGCTCCAGTGGAAGTGCTCGAGCAGAAAGCCGCCGACGATCGGACCCAGAGCGGCACCGCCGGAGAACATCGCGGCCCAGGTGGCGATCGCGATGCGGCGGTCCTTGTCGTGGTCGAAGATGTTGCGGATGAGTGACAGCGTCGAGGGCATGAGGGTGGCGCCGAAGATGCCCAGCAGTGCGCGGGCGAGGATGAGCATCTCGGCCGAGGTGGAGAACGCCGCGAGAAGTGAGGCCGCACCGAATCCGGCGGACCCGATGATGAGCAGTTTGCGGCGCCCGACTCGATCGCCGAGGCTGCCCATAGCCACCAGCAGACCGGCGAGCATGAGCGCGTAGATGTCGACGATCCACAGCAGCTGCGTGCCGGTCGGATGCAGGCCGGTGCTGATCACGGGGATCGCGAAGCCGAGCACCGTGTTGTCGATCGAGATCAGCAGCACGGGGATCATGAGCACCGCAAGGCCGGCCCATTCGCGCCGACCGGCTCGCAGCTGTGGAGTCAGTGTCGTCGTCATGCCCACCACTGTACCGTCTGGACGGTACAGTTTAAAAGCGGGAAGTGGAATGCTCAGCGATGGGTCAGGGTACGTACCCACTCTCGCGTCACAGCCGGGTCGATGACGTCGTCGATGTCGAAGATCATCGCCGCACTCATCGCCTTGCCCTGCTCGTATTCGGCCGCGATGAGCTCCTCTTCGCGTGCGGCTCGTTCGTCCTCGTCCGCGATGGCCGCGAGCTCCTTCGCGTAGCCCAGACGCACCGAGCCTTCGAGCCCCATCGGACCGATCTCGCCGCTCGGCCAGGCGATCGTGAATGCGGTGGAGTCGAATCCGCCAGTCGCCATGGCCATCGCTCCCAGGCCGTAGCCTTTGCGGATGATCACGGCCCCTACCGGCACGCTCAGCGCTGCGCCGGCGACGAAGAGGTCGCCGAAGGCTCGCACTCCGGGTTCGCGCTCCGCTTCGGGACCGACCATGAAGCCGGGGGTGTCGATGAGCGAGAGCACCGGGATCCCGTGATCCTCAGCCAGCCGCAGATGCTGGGTGAAAGAGCGTGCAGCATCGACATCGATAGCCCCGCCGAGGTGGTGGTTGTCGTTGGCGATGACGGCGAAGGCCACGCCGTCGACGCGGATGAAACCGGTGACGGCGCCGGGCGCGAACCGCTCGCGCAGTTCCGTGAACGTCCCCTCGTCGGCGATCGCCGCGATGACGTCGCGGATGGCGAAGGTTCGCAGTCTGTCGGCCGGGACGATGGTCCGGACGCGCTCGGCCCGGTCGTCGTCGGTCGCCCTCTTACCCGTCGGCTCGGGAACCGCACTCCTGGCGGTCAGCGTCGTCCCGGACAGGATGCTGAGCACTTCTTTGGCGTGATCGACGGCGTCGGCCTCGTCTGCGGCGACGATGTCGATGACTCCGTTGGCCGTGTGCACCGGGACCGGGCCGATGTCCTCGGGCCGGTACTTTCCGAGGCCCCCGCTTTCGATCATGGCCGGACCGCCCATGCCGATGTTCGCCTCAGGCGTGGCGAGGATGACATCGCAGACTCCCGCCAGAGCAGCGTTGCCGGCGAAGCTGCGGCCGGACACGACGGCGATGAGCGGCAGCTTCCCCCGCAGTCTGGCCAAGGAGGCGAACGTCGGCACCTGGAGACCTGAGGTCGGTCCTCGGTCGGTGTCTCCGGGCCGGCCTCCCCCGCCTTCGGCGAAGAGGATGATCGGCACCTGTTTGGTCTCAGCGAGCTGGATGAGCCGGTCGGTCTTGGCGTGGTTGCGGGTGCCCTGCGTTCCGGCGAGCACCGAGTAGTCGTAGCTGATGACGACGACGTCATGGCCGTCGACCCGGGCAGGTCCGCCGATGAGTCCGTCGCCCGAAGTCTTCGCGATGAGGTCCTCGAGGCTGCGCCTACGGGTCTGGGCGGCGATCGCCAACGGCCCGTATTCGACGAAGCTGCCCGCGTCGACGAGGTCGGCGATGTTCTCGCGTGCCGTGCGGCGTCCGCGTGCGCGGATCTTCGCCACCGCGGATTCGCGTGCCTCATCGCTGATGGCGGCATGTCGCGCCTGGACTTCGGCGACTCCCGGGTGCGGTTCGACGGTGTCGGCCACCTCGGCTCCGGCGTCTTCGGATCCGCTGAGCACGGCGATCGGCTGACCGGCCGTGACTTGGTCTCCTTGCTCGACGATGTGTCTGATTCCTGTGGAGGCTGGTCCGGCGACGGGATGGTGCATCTTCATCGCCTCGATGACCACGTACTCGCGCGGATCCTCACCGACGGACACGACGGCTCCCGATACGGTGGCACGTAACAGCGACTCCCCCGGTTCGAGGTTGCCCTCGTCCACGGTCGCTCGGCTATCAGCTGCCAGGTTGCCGCTCTGTCCACCGCCACCGCCGATAGTGTCGTCGGCACGAGCACGGTCGACGCGGATCTCTTCTGCTCGGCGGGCGATCTCACCCGCGTGGTCGTCGAATGACGCGGTCGTCGCTGCACCCGGTTCGAGGATCTCGATGATGGCCTCCAGCAGCGTCGCGTTGGTCTGCACTCCATTCACTGTGGTCTCGGCAAGTGCCTGTGATGCAGCGGCCACTGCCGCCTCGAGGCTCGGGGCACCGACGGTGATCTTGCCGAGCAGCGGGTCGAAGGATCCCGTGATCTCGATACCGGCGGCCACCCAGGTGTCGATGCGCACACCTGGTCCTGTCGGCCAGGTGAGTGCGTCGATCCGACCGGTGCTCGGGGCGGGTTCGCCGGAGTCGAGCATCGTTTCGGCCGAGACGCGCAGTTCCAACGCCGTACCGGCAGGCGACACGACACTCCCAGGTGGAGCCGTGCCGCCAGTCGCCGCGGTGCCGATACCCTCGGGCACTCGACCGGCAGCGACGTCGAGCTGAGCGGCCACGAGGTCGAGGCCGGCGACCGCCTCGGTGACGGTGTGTTCGACCTGGATCCGCGGATTGACCTCGAGGAGGTGGTAGTCATCCTGTGTGACGAGGAATTCGACCGTCGCCAGTGACGAATACCCCACCGATTCGGTCAGTCGGGCGGCATCGGCATGCAGGCGAACGCGCATCTCGTCCGATAGACCGGGCGCGGGGGCGATTTCGATGAGCTTCTGCCGGCGGCGCTGGATCGAGCAGTCGCGATCACCGAGGACCGCGATGCCCTCGGCGGTGCCGATGACCTGGACTTCGATGTGCCGGGATCCGGTCACGAGCACCTCGGCGAAGATGCGGTCATCACCGAATCCCGCGGCCGCCTCGGCTGAGCACGCCCGCAGTGCCGGCCCGAGCTCAGCCTGATCGGTGATGATGCGGATCCCGCGTCCGCCGCCTCCGGCCAGGGCCTTGACGGCGATGCCGGCGGGATTGGCGGTCAGCAACGTGCGCGCGCTCTCGAGCGCGGCAGCGGAGGCGGTCTCATCGGCGAGGTCGAGCAGCTCGGTCGCAGGCGGAGTCGGGATGCCGAGCTCGCCCGCGCGCAGCCGTGTCGCACGTTTGTCACCAAAGAGCTCAAGCGCTTGGGGATTGGGACCGATCCAGGTCAGCCCCGCCTCGGCGCAGGCCCGTGCGAGCCGTGATGACTCGGAGAGGAACCCGTACCCGGGGTGGACGAACGTCGCCTGCGCGGACGTCGCCGCCGCGATGATCGCTTCAGGTTCGAGATAGGCCGAAGCGCCCGCGCCGGGCAGAGTAACGACCTCGTCGGCGAGGCGCAGGTGCAGCCCCGCGGCAACGCCGAGGCCCTCCTCGCTCTGCGATCTCACCGCGATGGTCCGCAGCCCGCGGGCCTTGGCCGTGCGGATGATCCGGCAGGCGATCTCACCACGATTGGCGATGAGGACCGCAGGAGACTCCGGGAGGGAACGCGCGCTCACTGATCGCCCTCCAACAGCTCCTCGAGGAGGACCGTCTTGCGGATCTTTCCGGTCGCGGTCATCGGCATGCCGTCGACGATGACGAACTCGGGGACTTTGTACACGGCCATGTTCTCGTTCGCCCAGGCGGTCAGGGAGTCTCTATCGACGTCGGCGCCTTCGGCGGTCGTGATGAAGGCCACCGGGACCTGTCCGCGGTCGACGTCATCGCGTGGGGCGACGGCGACCGTGTCGATGCCGGGATGGGCGCGCAGCAGGGATTCCACCTCGGCGGGGAAGACGCTCATGCCGTTGACCTTGATCATCTCCTTGGTGCGGGCGAGATAGGTCAGCGCTCCCTGATCATCGAAGCGGCCGGTGTCACCAGTGCGCAGCCACCCGTCGATGAGGGTGTCCGCGGTGGCTTTCGCGTTCTTCCAATAACCGGTGGTCACTGAGGGCGAGCGCACGAGGATCTCACCGATCTCGCCGACGGGAACCGGGTTGAGATCGATGTCGACGATAACGATGTCGGTGCCGGGCACCGGGAAGCCGCAATAGACGGGTTCGGCTTGGAGGTCTCGATCGCCGTCCTGCAGGCCGAGGGTAAACGAGTCAGAGGTGTGCGTTTCGGTCATTCCGTACGAGGCTTCGCGCAGAATGGTGCCGGTCGCCTCTCGCCACTGGCTTCGCAGTTCGGTGTCGAGTTTGCGCACGAAGGACACGGCTTGGCAGATCTCGAGGGAGGACAGGTCGGTGTCGACGAATTCGTCGGTCTTGAGCAGGTCGATGAGTTCGACGTATCCGTCGGCCGGGGACACGATCTGGGTGACGCCGCGGTCGGCGATGGTGCGCAGAGCGGCCTGCGGGTGCCACCTGGCCATGATGGCGACTTCCCCGCCCGAGTAGATCGGCAGCAGGAGGCCGAAGTTCTCACCGGCGACCCAGAACATCGGGAGGAATCCCAGGCACACGGCGCGGTCGCGGCCCGGGGCGGTGGCGAGTCCGGCCATCGCGGAGACCGCTGTGTACGCGAGATGGCCAAGGGTGTGTTCGCAGCCCTTCGGCAGGCCGGTCGTCCCACCGGTGTAATTGAGGGAGGCGAGCCGGTCGGGATCGGCGGGGACCGATTCCACCGGCGCCGAGGCGAGCACGCGCTCCCAGTCCCCCGCTTCCTCGGGCGCGGGGACCGGATAAGGCAGGTCCTCCGACGAGGTGACCGCTGGGTCGGCATTGTCGTCGGACGCGGCTTTCGACGTCGGTGCAGCGAAGACCGCGGCCGGATCGGTCCAGGTGACATCGACGGTGTCGTCGATCTGCGAGAGGGCAGCCTCGATGAGACTGCGCGACTGGGGATGAGCGATGAGGTGGGAGGCGCCGGAGTCGGCGAGCTGATGCCGCAGCTCCTCGGTGCGGTACATCGGATTGACGGGGACGTAGACCGCCCCAAGCCACGCGATCGCCAGAAACGCCTGCACGAACTGCGGGCAGTTGCCCATGAAGACGCCGACCCGAGAGCCCTTGCGGACTCCGCGACCGGCCAGCCACCCGGCGATCGAGGCGACATCACGTTCGAGCTGCGCCCACGACGAGGTCCACCCGTAGTAGCTCATAGCGGTGGAATCGGGGCGGGTCGCTGCCCAGTGGGAGAGAGTCTCGGCGAGTCCTGGCCCGGCTACGGGGTCAGGTGCCTGGTGCGGAACTTCCCTCGGCCAGAGTGTTCGCAGGCTCGCGAGCTCTGCGGCGGCATCGTCCCATGAGGCAGGTGCGGAGTCTGTGGCAGTACCGGACATGAATGCTCCTTCTCAGCGGTCTGCGATGACCACCGACTGATTGACAACTGTGTCAATCACAGTTCTATTCGACTTGAGCCTCTTGTGCAAGTGGTGAAAACGGTCGCAGCGGACCGCTCGGGCACGAGCGATCTGTCACTGGTCAGTGAGAACGTCGAGCGACCGATGGAACCCGATGATGGCGAAGTAGACGCGGGTGGCTTGCTCGACGTAGAAGTTCAAGCTCTCCGGAGCCTTGCGGATTTGCGTGGCGGCGTCGACGATCACCGTGTCCATGAGTCGTGCAGCATACTCTTCATCCACCAAGGGAGCAGCCAGTCCCGCCTCGCGCACCTCAGTGATCTGGCGCAGAATCCGCCGTCGCGGCCTGCCGACGATGACAGCGTGGAGCTCGGCCACCTGCACATCGGTCGCCGCCCGCCTCTCGATGACGGCGAGGAGTTCGAGGCTGTCGACGTAGATATCGATGAATGCTTCGATCGAAGCCCGTGCCACCAGCACCGGATCATCGGCGAGCGGCTTCTGGTAGTGGTGCGCTTCGAGGATTTCGTCTTTGAGCACTGTGGCTACGGCGAGAAACACTTCGGCCTTCGTCGCGAAGTAGACGTAGAAGGTGGGGCGCGAGACCTCCGCCGCCGAGGTGATGTCACCGATGGTCGCGGAGTCGAATCCCTTGACCGAGAATACGCTCCGGGCACCGGCGATGAGGGCGTCCTTCGTCTCCGACTCGAGCTCGCGCCGGACGTCTCGGGCGCGCGTCCACTCCAAATCGCGAATCGGCTGCTGGCCCATCAACGCTCTCCTCGACGATTGGACTCGTGACACCCTGAGGGGAGCACCGCACCGATGGCCCCGTGTCCGAGCATTGCGTTCATCCTATCGGTGAGTCACACCTCGCAAGCGAGTCGCGTCCTATCGGCCGGTCACCCAGCGACGTCGACTAGGCTCGACGTCATGGCACGCAATCCGACCGCAACCAAGGAGAAGCTGCTCGACGCTTTCGATACGCTCCTCGACGAACACGGCACAGCCGGAGCAACATTGGACGCAGTGGCCGCGAAGGCCGGAGTCTCCAAGGGCGGCCTGCTCTATCATTTCGGGTCGAAGGCCGAGCTCATCAAAGGCAGCCTGGAGCGGCTCGATCATCTGGTCGACGACGACATCGAAGAGATGAAGGCCGCCGGCGAGCGCCTCCACTACTACTACCTCGAGACCTCGGCCGAGGTCGGCACTCCCCTGGACCGCAGCCTCATCGCCGCCGGCTGTCTCGCACTCGAGAACGAGGACGCCAAGGCAGCTCTGCGCAGAACCCGAGAAGCCTGGTTCAACGTGCTCAACGACCACCTCGGCGATGCTGATCTGGCGATGACGATCCAGCTCATCGGCGACGGCATGTACTTCAATCAGAACTTCGGGCTCTCACAGGACGAGGCCCTCGATCACGTGAAGCGAGTGCTCACGCGCCTGGGGCTCTAAGCCACCTGTGCGCCTCGGCCTCTAGCGCACGTTCTCCTGCCTTCTGCGAACCTCCCCGGCAGTCGCACCAGGTGGGCGCAATGGTCACGTCCCGAGCAAAAGAACGTGACCATTGCGCCCACCTATCAGCAGCCACCCGGCCGCTCAGGTTCGGTTTCACACCGAGCTCAGCTCAGGTGGTGCACCTCCTGCAGCCCGTACACCGGAGTCTCGATACCTTCGTGCCGGGCCTTGAGCTGCAGAGCCAGATACAGCGAGTAGTGCCTGGCCTGGTGGAGGTTGCCGCCCATGAACCACAGGTTCTCCTGCTGGGTGGGCTTCCACATATTGCGCTGCTCGCCCTCCCACGGGCCCGGGTCCTTCGTCGTCTCCGACCCCAGCCCCCAGCATTTGCCGACCTTGTCCGCGGTCTCCTGGTCGACCAGGTCGGCGACCCAGCCGTTCATCGAACCGTAGCCGGTGGCATAGACGACGAGGTCGGCCGGCAGCTCGGTGCCGTCCGCCAACACAACCGAGTCAGAAGTCAGGTGGTCAATCTGCCCTTTGGCCAGCTTCACTTTGCCGTCGGCGACGAGCTCGGCGGCTCCGACGTCGATGTAGTAGCCCGAGCCGCGGCGCAGGTACTTGAGGAACAAGCCGGACTCATCGTCGCCGAAATCGAGGTCGAACCCGGCATCTTCCATGCGCTGGTAGAAGTCCTTATCTGCTTCCTTGATCTGGTCGTAGAGCGGGATCTGGAACTCGTGCATGATCCGATACGGCAGCGACGCGAAGATGAGATCCGCCTTCTCCGTCGTCACCCCGCTCTCCAGAGCGCGTTCGGAGTACAGGTCCCCCATCGCGATCTCCACGAGCGAGTCGCTCTTGACGATGTGCGTGCTCGAGCGCTGCACCATGGTGACGTCGGCGCCGCTCTCGTACAGGGCTCCGCAGATGTCGAAGGCCGAGTTGTTGCTGCCGATGACGACGACCTTCTTACCTGCATAGGCATCGGGTCCCGGATGCTGCGAGGAGTGCTGCTGCTCACCTTCGAAGATGTCCGACCCCGGGAAAGTGGGGATTCTCGGCTTGCCCGACATGCCCGTGGCCATCACCAGATGGGTCGGGCGCAGAGTGACTTT
Organism: Brevibacterium sp.; assembly: GCF_052105255.1. Lineage (NCBI taxonomy): Bacteria > Bacillati > Actinomycetota > Actinomycetes > Micrococcales > Brevibacteriaceae > Brevibacterium > Brevibacterium sp. The sequence goes on along the minus strand of NZ_JBQDYQ010000034.1, from coordinate 2,392 downwards.
CTCTCCGTTCCGGTCGACTTCGACCGTCCACCGGCCTTCTGCTTCGTCATAGGTCGCCGAGGCGGCGGTCGTCGATGACCAGTACGGAATCTCCATCACCTTCGTGTAGAACTCCAACCAGTCCGCGATCTTGTCCTTCGGTGCGAACACCGGCCAGTTGTCGGGGAACTTCAGGTACGGCAGGTGGTCGTACCAGACCGGGTCGTGCAGGCACAGCGACTTGTACCGCGACCGCCACTGATCACCCGGCCGCTCCCACCGGTCGATGACCAGGGACGGCACCCCGAGTTGGCGGAGGCGAGCGCCGAGGGCGATCCCGCCCTGTCCGCCACCGACGACGAGGATGTACGGATCGGCGGTCTTACCCCAGGCGGCGTCCTCCTCGGCGAGTTTCTCCGACCAGCTCTTCCGCTCGGGATCGACGCCGTGTTCGGCACCCTTGACCCGGCGGGTGCCGCGCGGCTCCTCGTGTCCGGTGATCTCCTGCAGCGTGGTGAGCACGGTCCAGGCCTTGATGCCGTCTTCGTCGATGAGGCGGACGAGTCCTTTGCCGCGCCCCACCGAGGTGGTGAAGGTGAACCACGCTTCCGTCACTCCGTCGGCGGTTGCCGCCGGTTCGGCCAGTACGAATTCCTCCGGCGAGACACGATCGAGGTTGTGGGTGAGCAGGTCGGTGACCCCATCGGGGTTCTCCACGGTTTTGAGATTCCAGGTGAAGGACACAAGGTCCCTCCAATAGCTGTCGGTGGCGAACAGTCCGGCGGCGGCCGGAATGTTCCTGCGGCTGAGCGCCGATTCGAAATCCTGCAGCCATCTCATCGCGATATCGTCGGCAGTCAGCTGGGGACGGTCGAGCGTCGTTGTCATGTCACTCCTCCTCATTGAGTTCAGTGACTCCAAACTAGGCCGGGCGTTCACGGCTCGGAAGAGTTGCATCGGATTGCATGGACCAGGCTGTGCCGGGATTCTCACCACAGCTTCGACCCCATGGTCAGGGATGCGTTCCCGTCTTATACTCAAGGCATGCTTCAGCCGGATCTGGCGCATCTCGCCAGAGATCTGACACGCATTCACGATGCCGTGATCACCGGGGTCTCTCCCCCGGTGCAGCCGCGCGCGCTGGTCAGGCGTTCGTGGGATCGGATGTTGCGCTTGGGGCTGGACCCGGATGGTGCGAATGCGCGGATCGTCGCCGATGAGGTCGAGCTGGAGACTCGGCGCCGGAAGTCCCAGTTGCGACTGGTAGTCGATGAGATGCGCTCAGTGCTGTTGCGGGCTCCCGATGCCGCGCCGTTCATCCTCGTCGTCACGGATGCCGATGGAGTCATTCTGTGGAGAGATGGTGCGGCATCGGCCAGACGGCAAGCCGATGAGCTCGGATTCGTCGAAGGAGCGCATTGGTCCGAAGCCAAGGTCGGCACGAACGCCATCGGCACGGCGCTGGCCGAGGAGGCACCCGTCCAGCTCTTCTCCGCCGAGCACTTCGAAGCCTCGCAGCATCCCTGGTACTGCAGCGCCGTGCCCGTGCACGACCCGCATGACGGGACCCTCTTGGGCGTCGTCGATATCAGCGGTCCGGCGCTGACGCTTCACCCGGCCGTGCAGTCCTTGGTGACGACGGCGGTGCGGCTGGCGGAGGCGAGGCTGATGATCGCGCAGCAGGAAGCACTCAACACTCTGCGCGATCGGATGTCGGCGATGCTCGCCGGCACCTCCGGTCCGGCCCTCGTCGTCGACGATGCCGGATGGGTGGCGTACCAGCAGGGAGTACGCAGCCGCGACCGCATCGAGGTGCCCGCCGCCGACCGTTCGATCCTCATCCCCGGTGCCGGTCTGTGCCTGCCGGAGAAGATCACCGGCGGCTGGCTGCTGCGGCCCACCGGCGACCGTCGCGCCTCGGTGACTCTGCGGATGAGACAGGACCCGCCCGTGCTCGATATCCATTCCGGCACCGAGCCCCTGGTCGTTCCGCTCACGCCGCGGCGGGCACAGATTCTGGCGGCGGTCACCTCGGCGGGGGCTGCGGGGATCAGCGCTCCCGACCTCAGCCAACGTCTCTACGGGGACGGCGACCATGTGGTCACCGTCCGCGCTGAGGTCTCGCGTCTGCGCCGATCGGTCGGGGCCCTGCTCGCCACCCGTCCCTATCGGTGGGCCGAAGGAGTCGACGCGCGGGTGGAGTGAGGGTCAATTGCCGTGGGGGACGACAACCGCTCGACCGGAGAGCTCACCGGCCTGCAGCTTCCGATAGGCTTCCAGTCCGTCGTCGAGGCTGTAGCGTTCGATTTCCGGAATGATCTGACCTGCCCGGTACATGTCGGCGACCTCATGGAGGTCTTGAGGCTACCCTCGAATAGTGGACACCCAAGTTAGCGGGATTCGCAGTCCTGCT